>CAJCBY010000170.1 GCA_903960725.1 uncultured Cytophagaceae bacterium
ATTATTTTTGGAGTTTATAGTGCTGTCTCTGCTATTTATGCCATCTTTTTACCTCGTATTGCTAAAGCAATTGGTAATAAAGCGACGCATGCGGTTTCTCTGATTGCCGGTGGCTTGGGATTAATTTCTATCTATTTCATCTCAGATCCTCAGATGCTAATTTTTAGTATGGTGGGTGTAGGAATGGCTTGGGCCTCTATTTTAGCAATGCCCTATGCTATTTTAGCTGGGTCTATTCCTATGTCAAAAATGGGTGTTTATATGGGAATCTTTAATTTCTTTATAACGCTACCACAAATTGTTAGCGGTATTATTGGAGGATCGCTTGTTAAGCACCTTTATGGTGGCAATGCTATTTATGCGATCGTGGTGGCTGGATTTTTCTTTATTGCCGGTTCAATTAGTGTTTTGTGGATTAAAGAGAAAGCATAATATGAAGTTTTGGCTACTGTTACTTTTTCCATTTATTGCTTTTTCGCAAGTTATTCCGAGTAGTATATTGCCTAAAGTTCAGGAGGCACGGGATAAGAAAGATCCCTTGTTACTAGCTGAACAGTTTTATGGTTTACCCTATGCTTCACATGCTTTATCTAAGCAAAATCCCGAAAAGTTTGTAATTGATTTTACGGGGTTTGATTGTGTTACTTTTGTGGAGAATGTGTGGAGTTTATATCGGTCCAAAGGTATCGATTCAGTTTACTTACGCGAACTAGAGCAGATTCGTTATAGTCAAAAACCAATTTCTTTCGAAAATAGAAATCATTATTTGAGTGCGATGTTAGCTCAAATGGAAGATCAAGGCTTATTTAAACAAGTAGTTCCGTCGAGCTATAAGGTTTTAGCGGTTAAAAAGGTGGAATTTTTATCCCATTATTTGGCCTCTAAAAACTTCCTTATTTCACTTCCTACTATTCAAGCAACAGAGAAAAAATTAGGTCCTTTATCCTATGTGCCTAGTTCTAAATTCACACAAGTAAAATCGCTTCTTCAATCTGGGGATCTAATTGCATTTGTTTCTAAGCGTAAAGACCTTGATTACCAGCACGTAGGCCTTATTCGTGAGCAAGGTGGTCAATTTTTTCTGGTGCATGCTTCACAAGATCGTAAGCAGGTTTGTCAATCTGTTGAATCAATTTCCGTATATTTAAAGAATCATCCATCCATGATTGGATTTAATGTCTTTAGACCGGATTATGCCCATTAAATCATACGATTTCGACCAAATTATTGATCGCCATCAAACCCATTCATTCAAATGGGATAATGTAACCTATCCTTCTCATGTTGATATGCTACCCATACCGGTGGCTGATATGGATTTTCAGGTCGCAGATGAGATTTTAGCCTCTCTAGATCGCATTACAGCGCATGGGATTTTAGGTTATTCAATTGTTCCAGAGTCACTAAAAATAGCAGCGCAACAAAAGATCGCGCGTGATTATTCATTTTCAACGTCATTGGATTCACAAGTATGGATTCCCGGTATTGTGCCAGGTATCACTGCGGCTTGTGCTGCTTTAACTACTGAAAACGAAGGAATTATTACGGCTGTGCCTGTGTATCATCCTTTTCATTTAGTAGCTGGTTGGGTAAATTGCCCGTTGATCACCTTTGAAATGATTAAAGAAGGCGATCGTTGGACTTACGATTTTGATGATTTTGAGAGAGGTCTTCAAAAAGGCCCTAAAGTCTTTTTATTATGTAATCCGCATAATCCGGGTGGGACGGTATTTAATGAATCAGAGATTCTTCGAATCATTGAGCTATGTTCAAAATATAACGTCACCATTGTTTCTGATGAGATTCATGCTGATTTGCGTTTATATCCTCAGTCTGAACATATATCGATTGGCCGATTTGAAAAGCAGCCTTTGATTAGCTTTTTCGCCACATCCAAGGCTTTTAACACGGCTGGTTTAGGCGGAGCTGTAGCTGTAATTCCAGATGCTGCTCTTCGAGGTAAATTTATCAGAGCCTCTGCAGGTTTTTTCTCCATGCTATCCAGACATAGCATTGAAGTAATGTTAGCCACTTATGCGCATGGAGCAGAATGGTTAGCACAATTAATCCCTTATTTGCGTGCGAATCATGATTTACTATTGGATTACGTCTGCGCTACTCCTGGATTAGCCATGCAACCTTTAGAAGCAACCTATTTAGCCTGGATTGAATATGATGAGGCATTATTAGGTGATTTTCAACAGAAATGTTGGGACGCTGGTTTACATGTTTTACGTGGGGAGCAATTCAAGGGTCGGAATTTTGTTCGGCTGAATTTTGCCTGTCCGCGATCTGTTCTAAAAATAGCGATAAATCGAATGAAATCTATCACTAATGGCTAAGCTTCTCAAGTTTTTCTTGTTCCTTTTACTCGTAGGATTTTTGGCCTACATTTTCTTCTATATTGCTGAATTAGATAATAAACCTGAAAATACAGAGGTGACAGATATCGATGTGGTTAAGGCCTATGGGGATTCCTTATCGCAAATAGCCGTGGATGATACGGTTTCTAAGCCTACCGATACGGCATTGACTTCTGCCTTTGAAGATTTCACGATTTCGGTTGCTAATGGAAACATTCACATCGAAAAAAGTCATGCTGTTTTGCTGGATAATCAACTTGTAGACTTTAAAGCATCGTCTGTACTTGCTACTGATTTGAATGGGAATGAGAAACCAGAATTTTGGGTAGGCGGTTGGCAGGGTAAAAACTACCGAATTATTGCTTTTGAATATGAAAGTGGGAAAGTTCGCTCTGTTCGCTTTCCAGCCATTATGGGTCGGCAACGATTAGGCTATGCTGGGGCAGATAGTTTATACTTGGAAAAGGCGGCTATTGTTCATTCTTTTGACTTTGAAAATGATCCTTATTCTGACATTGGTTTCGGAATCAGGTTATGTTATTATAAATATGGAGCGGATGGAAGTTTTGTTCTCTCTAAAACCTTAGACCTACAAAAAGAAGATGAGTAAAGTAGAATTGCGTTCACAGCAGTGGTTTGGAAAGACCGGAAAAGATGGATTTATCTACCGGGCTTGGATGAAAAATCAAGGTATTCCGGATGATTATTTTCAAGGGAAACCAGTTATCGGCATTTGTAATACGTGGTCCGAATTAACTCCTTGCAATGCCCATTTTAGGGAATTAGCCGAGTTTGTAAAGAAAGGTGTTATCGAGGCAGGTGGATTTCCGGTAGAATTTCCAGTAATGTCTTTGGGCGAAACTTTAATCAAACCTACAGCGATGTTGTACCGCAATTTAGCGAGTATGGACGTGGAGGAATCGATTCGCGCGAATCCAATTGATGGTGTAGTTTTAATGTGTGGCTGTGATAAAACGACTCCTTCCCTCGTAATGGGTGCGTGCAGCGTGGATTTACCTACATTAGTTATCTCCGGTGGACCTATGATGAAAGGAAAGTTCAAGGGGAAAGAGATAGGTACTTCAGATGTTTGGCGTTTTGCCGAAGCCTATAAGTTAGGGGAATTAACCCAGAAGGAATTTATTGAAGCAGAAGCGTGTATGGCTAGAACGCCAGGACACTGTGCGGTAATGGGAACGGCGTCTACGATGGCTACGATGGTGGAAGCTTTAGGTTTAAGTTTGCCTCAAAATGCAGCGATACCAGCAGCAGATGTGCGTAGAAAAGTGCTTGCTCAGCACTCTGGACGTCGCATTGTAGAGATGGTGAATGAGGATTTGAAGATGTCCAAAGTATTAACTCGCCCCGCTTTTGAAAATGCGATTCGCGTGAATGCGGCAACGGGTGGTTCAACAAACTTTGTGATTCACCTAACAGCCATCGCTGGTCGTTTAGG
>CAJCBY010000171.1 GCA_903960725.1 uncultured Cytophagaceae bacterium
CTTTGTAGCGAGACCGGGATTTGAACCCGGGACCTCAGGGTAATGAATTCTCTATAATCTCTAATCTACAATCTTGACAAAAGTTGTCAATACCTAAAACTCCTCTGAGTACCTCGAGCTTATTTTCACACAAATTGTCCTATTTCGACCTTTTGACTAAATCGCGGAGCGATGACTAAGACGAAGTCGACTAAGGCGCTCCGCGCCGATACATGCCATAAAAAAGGGTGACAGAATCTGCCACCCAATCTTTATTCTTTGTGCTTTTTGCTTTGCTCTTTCGAGCTGCGTAGCAGCGACACCTCCGGACTAAATCGCGTAGCGATGACTTATTGACTAAGCCGCAGGCGACTAAGGCGCTTCGCGCCGACTAGCGACGCCGTCGCTTACAGATTCCTCTTCTTCAACTCACTCACCGCAAATTCAGCTGCACGAGCTGTCATTGCCATGTAAGTCAATGATGGATTCACACAAGAAGCAGACGCCATCACCGCACCATCCGTCATGAACACGTTTTTAACCTCGTGGACTTGGTTGTGCTTGTTAACGATTGAGTTCTTCACAGACGTACCCATACGAGCCGTACCCATTTCGTGAATACCTAAACCGATGTGCGTGCCTTGCTTGTTGTAGGCGTTGATGTTTTTGAAACCAGCTGCTTCTAACATAGTTGCTGCATCGTTCATCATGTCCTCGCGCATTTGTAATTCGTTTTGGCCAAACTCAGCAGAGAATTCTAACACAGGTAAGCCCCACTTATCTTTCTTGTCGCTAAGAACGAAGCGGTTCTCTGGATTTGGAAGAATTTCTCCAAAACCACCAAAACCAACTGTCCACTGACCTGGGTGTGTTAAGCTCTCTTTGAATTCCGCTCCGAAGCCATCGGCTCCCACGCCACGGCCCCAACCTTCGCGGCTCGCGCCACCTTGGTATCCGAAACCACGTGAATAAGCACGCTTGTCTTTGCCCCAGTTTTGAAAACGAGGAATATATAAACCGTTCGGACGATTTCCGAACATGTAATCTTTCTCAAAACCTTCGATCGTCGCACTTGCACCCGCACCTAAGTGGTGGTCCATGATGTTACGACCTAATTGATCTGAATCGTTTCCTAAACCAGTTTGGTAACGAGCAGACTTCGAGTTCATTAAGATGGAAGTAGAACCGATTGCACCTGCGTTCACGAAGATGATTTTTGCGAAATACTCTTTCGACTCCATCGTGTTTTGGTCGATTACGCGAACACCTTTGGCCTTCTGCGTAGCCTCATCATAAATGATTTCAGCTGCAATTGCGTTGTGAACCATGGTTAAACGACCTGTGCGCATCGCTGCAGGTAAAGTCGCTGATAAAGACGAGAAGTAAGCGCCATACGGACAGCCGCGGCTACACTTATTTCGGTAGTTACATGAAGAACGACCTAAGTCTAATTGCTGCTTCGTAGGCTGAGTTAAGTGAGCCACGCGACCCACTGTTACTGGACGGCCTAATTTTTTGTTCACTGCATTTTTAAAGTGAACCTCCGGTGCAGTCATTTTCATGGCTGGTAAAAAATCAGAATCTGGTAACACGTCTAAGCCTTCCGCTTGACCTGAAATACCTGCGAATTTCTCAACGTATGAATACCAAGGAGCTAAATCATCGTAACCGATGGCCCATGGAGTTCCGATACCCTCTTTTTCGTTTGCTAAGAAGTCTTCGCGGTTCCAACGGTAGGTTTGGCGACCCCATAAAAGAGACTTTCCACCTGTATGGTAAGCACGGATCCAGTCGAAGCCACCTTTTTTCTCGATGTATGGGTTTTTCGAATCATTCTCAAACATGTAACGAGTTTCCTCATTCGCTGTATAACCTGTACGCATGTTTGCCCAATACTCTTCAGCCGCCATATTTGTAGGGCGACCACGGTGATCGAATTCCCATGGATTTTTCATCGCTGTTTCGTAGCCTTCGATGTGCTTGATCTCGCGACCACGCTCTAAAACGGCTACTTTTAAGCCTTTTTCTGTTAATTCTTTTGCAGCCCAACCTCCGGAGATACCGGATCCGATGACGATTGCGTCAAACGTTTGGCCTTTTATTGCATCTATATTCAGATTCATTTTTTCTAATTTTTCAGATTAATACATGAAAGATTTTTGAGTCGGCTTCATATCCGCGATTAACTCATATTTGCCAGGAGTGGGCTCATAAATAAAGGACGCTTGAGCTCCTTTTTCAGAAGTATAGTATCCTAAAAGGGTTAATTCCTTCATTAATCTCCAGAAAGGAACACCGTTAGCGCCTTCTAGGGTGTCTTTGTCAATATTGTCACCCACCTTGATTTTCTTCTGAGAATAGCTCTTCATTAAATCTTTTGTGTTCGCCTCTAAAAGTTTTAGCATGGCTACTTGACCTGCGGCAGATTGTCCTAAGAAATCTGCTTTCGCTAAGTCATTCACCCCTTTCAGGAAGCTGTATTGCTCTGGTTTTTTGTAGCAATCATTTAACATCAATTCGATGAAAGCGGGAACACCTGCATCGATAGCACCTGGCGTAGACGTTCTTGGAATAATATGTTCAGCGACGGCTGAGACGATTTGACGTTGCGCATCTGTTAGGCTAAAATCTGCTGCAACGATGGAGGCATTGCCGTTTCTCACATCCATAGCCATTAGCGTAGGAGCTGTAAAAGCACCCCCTAATAACAAGGCGATTTGAGAGATGGCGTCTCTTCTTTTCATCATGAGTTTAAATTAAATTGTTGTAGGTATTTGCCTAATATGAGGCAGAAAACAAATTTAATCACATTCTTCATTATTCAAGGGCAAAATGTAATTTTTTTGCTAATTTTCTACCATGAATAAACGCACTTTCCTAAAAGCATGCACCCTTTTGGGGGCGTCGGCGCCTTGGTTTTCGTATGCCAAAACCCAAACAGCCGAATCACTCGCTTCAGACGAAGGTTTTTGGGAAGGAATCCGCGCAGGTTATAAGCTGAGTCCAGACTTTATTAATCTAGAAAGTGGTTACTATAATATTACTCCGGAGGCCACTTTGGAAAAATACATTCAACACATCCGCAAAGTCAACAAACAAGGGGCCTATTATATGCGGACGGTACAATTTGAGAACAAGAATCGAATCGCCGCGCGTGTTGCTCGCCTGGTAGGTTGTCCAGAAGACACGCTGGTTTTAACGCGAAATACAACGGAATCATTAGATACAATTATTGCCGGTTTCCCGTGGAAAGCAGGGGATGAGGCCATTTTTGCCATCCAAGATTATGGGGCGATGCAAGACATGTTTAAGCAGGTGGCTCGTCGCCAGGGAATTGTGCTGAAGATTATTTCTTTACCTAATAATCCATCCTCGGATGAGGAGATTGTGGATCTATATGCCAAAGCGATCACCGATAAAACTAGACTTATTATGGTGTGCCACATGGTCAATGTTTCAGGCCAAATTAACCCCGTTCGAAAAATCTGCGACATGGCCCATGCCCGTGGCGTCGAAGTGATGGTGGATGGAGCACACGCCGTCGCGCAAATTCAGTTCAAAATCTCAGATCTGAATTGTGACTATTATGGGGCGAGTTTGCACAAATGGTTAGCGGTGCCTTTGGGCGTGGGAATCTTGCATGTGCGCAAGGAAAAAATTGCGCAAATATGGCCGCTGATTGCAGAAGAGGGTGTTCCTTTGGCAGATATCAAACACCTGAATCACGTGGGAACCATTCCTGTATATACGGATTTAGCGGTGGATGACGCCATTGATTTCTACGAAAAACTAGGGCCTGCTAGAAAGGAAGAACGCTTGCGTTATCTACAAAACTATTGGACTACGAAAGTGCGCACACTTCCACGTGTTCGATTGCACCACCCTGCTGATCCCACTAAATCCTGCGCGATTGCGAATGTGGGTATTGAGGGCATCAAGCCGTCGGTATTAGCTGAGCGCCTAATGAAAGAATACAATATTTTCACCGTCGCCATCGACGGAGGTAATATCCACGGCTGCAGAATTACTCCGAATGTCTTTACGACGCCTAAAGAACTAGACGTATTAGTAAAGGCGATTAGCGAATTAGCAAGCTAACCGGCGATTTGACTAAAATATCTTGGTGGCTGTCTGTTAGTGTTCCACTTACGTTGTTAAACTTAAACACCTGCACGCGGTCTTCCTCTTGACTCGCCACTAACACAAACTTGCCCGATGGATCGAAGGTAAAATTGCGGGGGATTTTAGCAACATTTTGGTGGAAAACGCGATTTAATTTACCATTAGCAGAAATCTTAAATACCACAACTTGATTACTAGAGATGCGGTTGGAGGCCAAAAGCCATTTCCCATTCGGGGAAATATGGATGTCTGCTGAACCTTTCACTTTAGCTGCGGAGGTATCTGCCGGGATGCTTTGAATCTTTTTCAAATTTGTGCCGTCCACCGAAAACACGTCTACATCCGAACTCAATTCGTTCAACAAATAAGCTCGATCGCCTTTTGCATTGAAGCGAATATGGCGTGGACCGTTGCCGGGAGTAATGGCGATCTCTGAGCGATTTTCTTCTAAAAGCCCGTTAGCTAATATCCGGTGAGCATAGAGCTTATCCGCACCTAAATCAGTTACGAACAAGGTATTTTGATCCGGTGAAAGGGTGACCATGTGGGCGTGAGAGCTGTTTTGGCGGTCATTATTTACACTAGAACCGCGGTAGGCGATGTACTGTGCTAAGGGGTTTATTTTGCCCTTGTCTGTAGTAAAAACGCTCACACTTCCACCCGAATAATTTGCGGTGTATAGCGTTTGAGATTTTTCGCGGAATAAAACGAAGCAGGGGTGATCGCCACGACTCAATTCCGTATTAATGGCCTGGTATTTTCCATCTTGTAATTGGAAAGACGAAACGTTCGCCTTGCCGTCGCCTTCTTCTGAAACGGAGAATAAATAATTCCCAGCAATGGCCTGGTAAGACGCCGCTGGAACTCGAAGACTGTAGCTTTTTCTAGCGATTCCAGTTCTATCGTTCCAATTAAATACCTCGATGCCGGGATTGCCTTTGGACGTATACGAACCGATAATCAGTTGCGGAAGGAGTAAAATCGTGCTCAAAGTCATATCCTAGGTGGGATTAATTTGTAAACCACCGGGGTCACGATGCGGGATAGGAGGGTAGAGCTAATCAGTCCACCGATCATCACGATCGCAAGCGGGGAAATAAGGGGATTTGTTGAGATGGCGATGGGAATTAGACCACCGATTGCCGTCAACGTAGTTAAAATAATAGGTAAGAACCGCACTTCGCCGGCCTCGCGGATGGCCTGCTCCATCGGCATTCCTTCGGCGCGTAGCTGATTCGTAAAATCAACTAATAAGATCGTATTTTTTACCTCGATTCCTGCGAGTGCTATGAGTCCCACCGTCGCCACAAAGGAAAGCGGTGTTCCCGTAAACCAGAGCGCTAACAGGGCTCCCACGATGCCTAATGGGATAACGGAAAGCACAATCAAGGTACTTTTGAAGGTTCCAAACTCGAGAATTAATACCGCGACAAAGAAGAAAATAGTCACCAAAATGATCGTCCCAAATCCCCCAAAACTCTCGTTCTTACTCTCCACTTCTCCACCCATCTCGAAGTGGTATCCAGCAGGTAGCGGTATTTTTTCTAGGTTCTTCTCCGTTTCAGCGATTACCTCATTGTTCAAGAACCCTTTCTCCACGAATGAACTCACAGAAACCAAGCGATTCTTATTTAAGTGGCTAATGCTAACCGGCGATGTTTGCAATCTGACCGAAGCTACCTGACTTAATGGGATAGCTGTTCCTTGCACATTATTCACATACAGGTTATCGAAAACTTCCAGACTAGGGTGTTTCGGATGTGGTTTCGAAACCACAATCGCATATTCCTTTCCCTCTTTGTCTGTCATTTTTCCCAAATCAAATCCGGCCACTACTAGACGAATCATCCGGTCGATACTCACGGTCGGAATGCCCAACATACTGGCTTTTTCTTTGTTGATGTCGAATTTGATATCTGATTTCAGATTTTTCAACGGATTCTTTACATAAATCGTACCTTTTGTATTCTTAAGCATCGTTTCCACGCGGCTGGCGATTTGGCGCAAGGTATCTACGTTATCCCCTAAAATACGCACCTCCACCGGAGCCACTACCGGTGGCCCTTGTTCGAAATTTTTTACTTCGATGGTTGCGGCCGGATAGTTCGTGTACTTAGTCCGAAGTTTCTCGATCAGGTTGATTTTCTCGTCCGCCGTCAGGTCATCTTGCAATTGCACAAACAAGTTGCCGTAATCGGTTCTGTCGTTTAATGGAATCGCATTATAGTAGATCCGAGGATTCCCTTTACCCACGTTCGCTGATACGTATTTTACCTCTGGAAGTTTACGAAGGTCTCTTTCGATTAGTTTGGAAACTGAATCCGTGTAGGCCAAATTCGACTGCAAAGGGCTGAAAATGTTGACCATAAACTGCGGCTTTTCAGACGCCGGGAAGAGACTGAATCCAACGAC
>CAJCBY010000172.1 GCA_903960725.1 uncultured Cytophagaceae bacterium
CCTAAAATAGACGTGTAGGGATTTTCAATCGCTTTGATTACACGAGGCATCGCTTTCTCTAAATCCATCGTTAAACCCGCGTGAACAGACGCTACCACATAGTCAAATGAGGCCAAAACGGAGGCATCATAATCTAAACTACCATCAGGCAAGATATCTGATTCAATTCCTTTTAAGATCTCAAAATCGGTCCATTGCGTATTCAATTGATCAATTTCTTCGCGCTGACGAATGACATCCTCCTCTTTTAATCCACCAGCATAGGCGGCATATTTAGAGTGATCTGCAATACCAAAATAGCTCAATCCTAAGTCTCGGCAAGCCTCTGCCATTTCCTGCAGCGTATTCTTCCCATCTGAGTAGGTCGAGTGATTATGCAAACAGCCGCGTAAATCGTTATGTTGAATTAACGCTTTATCCCCATGCTTCGCATGCCAGTCAAATTCCTGCCAACCTTCTCTCATCTCAGGCTCGATAAAGGGCAGCTGCTGGGAAATATAGATTTCTGACTCATCATTTATTACCTTACCATCAAAGCGCTCATAAAAATTGACTTGCGCCAAGTGATCCGCAGTAGACGATAAAGCAAACAATTTGGTAACAAATTCTCCGGCAGATGCAAAGTGGATTTCGATAGGAATCAGGTGTCCGGTCGCAAAACCTCTCCAGGTAAACGGTGAAGATTCCTTAAGATCTTCGTCTAGGTATTCAACTGATTGCAAAAGCCCTGAGGCTCCAAATAAATCGTCTGTTTCCACTAAGAAAACCAAAGAGTTGATGACCTCACAGTGACGTCTCAATTCACCTGCAATGGCGATTTTATTAAATGAATTACTTAATTTTTGAACGATTTCATCGGCTAAATCTTGCGCCTTATTGATGCGCAATTTGCTGGAATTCGATTTGATGAAATGGATGTTTAGCATAACACTTTCCACGACAGCCCCTCCAAATCCTTTTAGATTCGCTAAACGACCATCCTCACAAGCAGCCAATAAATCATCGATTTCTGTAATTTGTAATTCTTGCCAAATGGTCTTCACCTTTTTAGGTCCCAAGCCCTTAATCTTTAACAAGCTAAGTAAGCCGGGAGGCGTCTGTTCAATAATTTGCTCTAAATCAGGACAAGTTCCAGAGGCTGCTACCTCTTTCACAATTTGGACCACTACCTTGCCTACACCCGGAATAGCCAATAATTCCGCCTCAGGTAAGGCAGAAATTAAACCCGGAAATTTGTCGAGGCCACGCGCGGCAAAAGCAAGATTCTTACTCTTGAATTCGTTTACACCATGTAAATCCCACAGCTTCACTAGAAGCTCGAGCGCATCGACGATTTGATCATTATCCATAGACAAATATAAACTAAAATAAAGTGGCTCCCTCTTTTGCTAATAACCATTCCTTCCGCCAAAGCCCTCCACTATAACCCACAAGTTTACCTGTAGAACCGATGACCCGGTGGCAGGGAATGAATAGTAAAATGGGGTTTTGACCATTAGCATTTCCAACAGCCTGTGCTCCTTTCGGCATAGCTAAACGTTTCGCGATTTCTGCATAAGTAGCGGTGGAACCAG
>CAJCBY010000173.1 GCA_903960725.1 uncultured Cytophagaceae bacterium
GTAGGCTCAATAAAACAATCATCAGAATCTGTCTTTCCACCAAACAAAACTTGAGCCCCTTTTTGCTTCGCATCCTCTAAAATCGAAACGATCCGATCAAAATGACGGCGATTCACGATACGGCCATAATCCGCACTTTTAGCGATATTCTTACCATAAAACGATTCAACGGTAGACTCTAAAGCTTTCAAAAAGGAGAAATAGTTTTTCTCATGTAGATAAACATAATCCGGCGCAATACAAGTCTGGCCATTGTTTAAGAATTTACCCCAGGCGATTTTCGCCGCAGCTTCTTCTACTACTACCTCAGGACCTATAATTGCCGGCGATTTACCTCCTAATTCTAATGTAACTGACGTCAAATGCTTCGCAGCAGCAGCCATCACTACTTTTCCAATCGCTGGGCTTCCAGTGAAGAAAATATGATCAAATTTTTGCTCCAATAAAAACGTAGATACCGTTGCATCTCCCTCAAAAACAGCTACTTCACTTTTATCAAATAAGGATGAAATCATCTTTTGAATAAACCCAGATGTAGCAGGGCTTAATTCCGATGGCTTCAAAATCACCGCATTACCTGCGGCAATCGCATGAACCAAGGGACAAATCGATAAGTTAAACGGATAATTCCAAGGAGAAATAATCAAACATAGCCCTTTTGCTTCGTATTGAACTAAACCCTTCGTTCCTAACAGCATCAAAGGCGTAGAAACCGATTGAGGTTTCATCCACGACTTCAAGTGCTTGATGGTGTGATTGATTTCTCTTTTAACACCTAGCATTTCAGCAATCACCACTTCAGATGCTGGCTTTTTAAAGTCAGCATATAAAGCATCGCATAGATCTTCTCTGTGTTGCATCAAATAGCTTTCAATTTTACGCAGTTTCTCGATGCGCTCCGTAGCGGACGAGGTAGATAAACGCAATAAAGCTGATTTTTGTAAGGTAAGAACGTCTAGAATTTGATTTTCCATAACTAAAATATGAATTGTAATTTTTCTTCTAACTCATCAAAATAGTAATTGTTTCCGCTCGGCTTGCGTAAGGAATGGCCTGCCACATACCACAAACCATCACCGGGATAAACCGCTAAACTAGCTGTTTTACAGTTTTGATTTGCTTTATCCGCTGAAAATTCAGCAATAAATACATGGTTCATTAAATCTTGTAATTCATCCCAATTAGAGAATGTCTTTTGACCTTCTTCGCTATCTTGGTAGGTGAAATTCAACGAGGCAAAAGACATCTCGCCTTCAATCTTACGCCAATTCCCAGCCCGATCCTTGAATTGAAAACCCAAATAAAGGGGTAATTCGCGTCCATCAATCTCAAACATAGCCTGCATAAATTCTTGAATCAACGATTCCTGTGGCTCTAAATACAAGGGTACATTGGGGGTTGTATCATTCGCTTCTAAGGTAATAAATGGCTCCTGATCCTTAGGAGAGCAAGATCCAGTCACATATTCTTGAAAGGACGAAAGTAAACGATCTCTCCATACTAAGGGTAATTCTCCCTCATACGTCCAGCTATCATCCGGTACTAAACCATCCGCAATTAATTCTTCGCGAGAAAAATCGGAGCGATCGATGTATTGAATTTCAATAGCCACAGCAGGCTTATCCGTATCGAATTGGTTAAATGTAAATACCGCTTCTAAATGATAAGGCGCTGGCACATTAATGGGCGACTCATAAAATAGTTTAAAGCTGCGGGATAATTTATTCGGGTTCATCTAAAGGGAATTAAGATACAAAGCTACGGTTTTCGCTGTATCAATTTTAGCACTAGTCGTTTTTATAAAAGAAGGAAGGCAAATGATTTCTTTGGGAATTTCATGAGAAGCTAAAAGATCCTCGGTTACATCAAAAGATACGGTTTCAGCTGTTTCCAAAAACAATACTAACTTACTTCCCCAGAATGCATCTGGAATTCCAGCTACAAATAGGGGATAGGACGTCTTCGATTGATAAACCGCTTCTATTTTTTCTGGTTGCAATTTAATGCCACCTGAATTAATGACACGATCCAAACGTCCTTTTAAGGTAAATCGTCCTGGTCCTTGCATTTGAACCACATCGCGCGTCACTATCCACTTATTATCTGTCACCGAAGCACAAATTAATAAACAGTCTTCGTCGTTTTGACCAATTTGTATACCGGGTAAGGTTTGGAAATCTGTTTGATTCCACGTTCTGAAGGCGATATGCGAAACCGTTTCTGTCATCCCATAGGTCTCATAAACAGGGAAACCGTAATCTTTTCGTAAGTTTTCAGGAACAGATGCACCACCCAAGAGAACTCCTTTAGCCCGTTGAAAATACGTACTGAGTTGAACGTCAGATTCGAGCATCGTTGCCCATTGCGTAGGAACAAAAGAAGCTAAGTGGATATCGGTGGCAGGGAGTTGGCTTAACGGATTTTGGCAAGGTTCTATTAAAATCAACGCTAAATCGTGGACCAAAGCTCGAACTAATACCATCGCCCCAGCAATGTAGGTGGGAGGCAAGGACAATAAGGCTACATCGCCTTTTGCTAATTTCAACCAATCCCCTGTCAACTGAGCAGACAAATACAATCGCTCTCTTGAAATCACAATAGGCTTAGGATCGCCTGTTGAACCCGAAGTATGAAAGGTAAATTCCGTTTGACCTGCTTTCCATGACTCGCAAAAAGCAAAGACTTGCTGCTCAAATTCCGTTTTAGCCACAGGAAAATCCAAGAAAAGCGAAGTCAGATGAAGCATATAATTAGAGAAACTTTCCAAAATTAACCAAACATTCTCTAATTTCGTAGGTTATTAAAGGTATACCCTTTTACAAAGCCCCGTTTATGTCAGAAGAAGCTTTTTTCAATCCCATTAATCCTGATAAAGTAGCCGAAAATCCTGGTCTACTGCCTTATGCCCATACGGCTGGCGGAGCTGTCATCAAACCAGATGACATGGGGAAGGTAAAAGGTCGTTCTATGCTCGCCATGCGCCAGCAGACTGATCGCCAAATGAACCAGCTATATGAACAGATGGAGGTTTTAGCGCGTCAGGCAAAATTATTAGCAGACCGTAAAGAAATTTCAGAACGCATTTATGATGCCGCCATGGGTTTTGAGCCTATAATCAGTGAGACCTATTATTTATACGAGAAAGAAAACGGTGCAGATTTATTATCACTCGTTGCACCAGAGGAATGGGGCCGTTCGTTCAAATATAGCCGTTTTTTAGCGAAAGTAACTTTATTAGCCGACCATACCTGGGAGGTAGAATACAACGAATCAAACAATTAAACTTATGATTTCATCTTTCCCTTGGGAAACCATCAAAACCTATGAGGATATCTTGTTTCAATTCTACAATGGAATTGCGAAAATCTCCATCAATAGGCCGCAGAAACACAACGCTTTTACGCCTTTGACCGTACAAGAGATGTCGGAGGCAATGGAATTAGCGCGACAAGACCCAAGAGTGGGTGTGGTTATTTTAACGGGAGAAGGAGGAAAAGCATTCTGTTCTGGTGGAGATCAAAGTGTCCGTGGAGATGGCGGATATGTAGGAAAAGACACCGTACCACGTTTAAATGTATTGGATTTACAACGCCAAATCAGAACCATTCCTAAGCCAGTTGTGGCCATGGTAGCTGGATGGGCTATTGGTGGTGGCCACGTTTTACATGTAATTTGTGACTTGTCTATCGCCGCTGAAAATGCCCGTTTTGGTCAAACTGGCCCTAATGTAGGTTCCTTTGATGGCGGTTTTGGAGCCTCTTATTTAGCCCGCGTTGTGGGACAGAAGAAAGCACGCGAAATATGGTTCTTATGCGATCAGTACGATGCAAAAGAAGCACTCGATATGGGTTTAGTTAACAAGGTGGTTCCATTAGAAGAGTTAGAAAAGACTACCGTGGCCTGGTGCGAGAAGATTTTAGAAAAGAGTCCTTTAGCGCTTCGCATGTTAAAATCTGCATTTAATGCCGAATTAGATGGACAAGCGGGTATTCAAGAACTGGCTGGAAATGCAACCTTATTGTACTATTTATCAGACGAGGCTAAAGAAGGGAAGAATGCCTTCCTAGAAAAAAGAAAGCCTGATTTCTCAAAATTCCCTAAATTCCCTTAATCATGAATTATTGGTTAGTAAAATCTGAGCCATTCAAATATTCCTGGGATGATTTCGTTAAGGAGGGGAAATCTGTTTGGGATGGTGTTAGAAATTACCAAGCAAGGAATAATATGATGGCGATGAAAAAAGGCGATTGGGTCTTTTTTTACCATTCGAATGAAGGAATGGAGGTCGTGGGTTTAGCCGAAGTACAACGGGAGCATTTCCCTGATCCCACCACTGAGGACCCACGTTGGGTGGTGGTGGAATTAATTCCCGTAAAAAAAATCGCTAAAACGGTGACATTGAAGGCGATGAAAGCGGATGATCGGTTATCCAGTTTAGCACTCATCAAACAGTCCCGCTTATCCGTAACACCCGTAGCAAAAGCAGAATTCGACATTATTTTAAGTCTAGCTGAATAAAATATGAAATCGATCCGCCTCATCTTCGCCTTACTACTTAGTAGCTTTTTCGCTTTCGCTCAAGAAATGAAACGAGTTGAAATAACTACCGGGTCAAATCAATTAGAAACTTTCTCTATTCCATTAGGAGAAAAAGGAGTGGTCGTCTTACATCACACTGGCAAGTCTGAATTTATCATCAGAAAATACAATACGGATTTAGAGCAAGTATGGATACATCAAGGAAGTGTGGATGCAAATCTTGATTACGTGACGCATTGCTACGATGGAAAATTTTTGAATTTGTTATTTAGCCGCTATAAGAGCAATAATTATTACATTGTTCGGGTTGATCCACAGGATGGGATATTAGAGAAATTCCAAATCTTTTCTGTAGAGAAAATGGAGATTTCAAACTTTAAAGCTCTAAATCAATCCTTGTTTATAGGTGGAATTGTTAATAATTCACCCGTAATACTCTTCACTAATCTAAGTGAAAAAAGGACCAGAATACTTCCATCGGTTGTATCAGGACAAGCGGAAATCCAATCGATGGATTTAGATACCCTTCAACAACAAATTAATGTTGTGTATTCCGTAGGTAAGAAGGCTAAAACTTACCAGTTAATTTTAAAATCCTTTGATGAGGATGGAAATCAATTGGGAAGTATCAGTATGAATCCTAGTGAGGAATATGCGCAAATGAATGCCAAA
>CAJCBY010000174.1 GCA_903960725.1 uncultured Cytophagaceae bacterium
AGTATACTTCTGGAACGTATGGATTACCAAAGTTCAAGCAGTTCGTAATCGCCACCGGCACACCACCCGAACATACGATATTACGAGCCGCTTCCGCTACCGCCATCGCACATCCTTCTTCCGGATCAGCGTTCACGTAACGTGAATTACAATCTACGGTGATTACAATGGATTTTTGAGAACCATGTACTTTCACAACTGCTGCATCCGAAGGTGCATTGGTATTGCGATTTGCACGGCCAATCGATGAATCATATTGTTGAGCCACCCACTTCTTAGAAGCGATATTCGGGTGATTCATCATGTAGTTCAAGGCTTTAGGCAATTCTTCCTTCGGCAAATCCGCTACGGAATCTATCTTAAATTTCTTGAATTCTTGGAAGTAAGCAGGCTCTTTGTACTCGCGGTGGTATACCGGAGCACCTCCACCTAATACTAAATCATCTGCTGGAACGTCCGCCACTAACACGCCATCTTGATAGAATTCAAGACGTTTTGTATCCGTCACGGTACCAATTTGCTCACAATTTAAATCCCACTTATCAAAAATACGTTTCGCTTCATGCTCACGACCCTTCTCCACCACGATTAACATACGCTCTTGAGACTCCGATAACAAGATCTCAAACGGCTGCATGTTCGGTTGACGTGTAGGAACTTTGGAAAGATCAATAATCATTCCGTGTTCTCCTTTCGCAGACATTTCAGACGTCGAGCAAATAATACCCGCCGCACCCATATCTTGAATACCGATCACACACCCAGCTTCGATGATTTCCAAAGAAGCCTCTAATAACAATTTCTCCTGGAATGGATCTCCTACTTGAACCGCAGGTAATTTCTCTGACGACTTCGCCGTAATATCTTCCGAGGCAAAACTCGCACCACCGATTCCATCTTTACCTGTCGCCGAACCTACAATAAATACTCCATTACCCACGCCATACGATATAGCAGACGCTTGCGTTCCTACTTTTAAAATACCAGCAGAAAACGCATTCACTAATGGGTTAACATTATAACAATCATCGAATTGAACCTCACCACCCACGGTAGGAATTCCAAAGGCATTACCATAATCACCAATCCCCTTCACCACACCTTTCACTAACCACTTCGTTTTCGCTAAATCAATATTGCCAAAACGTAACGAATTCAATTGCGCAATCGGGCGCGCACCCATCGTGAAAATATCACGATTAATTCCACCCACACCTGTCGCCGCACCTTGGTAAGGCTCTAAAGCCGACGGGTGATTATGTGATTCAATCTTAAATGCACAGCCTAAACCATCCCCTAAATCAACCAAACCGGCATTCTCCTCACCCGCTTTCGCTAACATACGCGGTGAGTCTTTAGGCAAAGTCTTCAACCAAACGATTGAATTCTTATAGCTACAGTGCTCAGACCACATCACAGAGAAAATCGACAATTCGGTAAAATTAGGTTTGCGACCTAAAATCTCCTGAATGCGATCATATTCCTCGGGTAATAATCCTAATTTTTTGGCTGTTTCGACGGTGGGAAGGGTTCCGATTGATTCCACTTAATTGAGTTTAAAATTGAAATGCAAAGATAGGGAATCTTACTAAATGGTGAGTGGTAAATGGTAAATGAAAAATGATTTTTATAAAAAATCGGCACATTTACTAATCTCCATCCGCCATTTATACCATTCACCATTTGAGTAAAGCATAGAGCAAAAAGCATAAATTTGGAATAAAAAATGGCTGAAACCTATTATTTACGTTTTCAGAAGGATGAAAAAAAACATTTCATCAATTCATTCGCGAAGCGAATACAAACTTTGTGCTTTGCTCTTTGTGCTTTGCTCTTTGCTCTTTGCTCTTTGTGCTTTGCTCTTTGTGCTTTGGATTTAATTCTAAAGCCCGTGGTCGTGACCACAGGCTTTAGAATTAAATCCCCCAATACTCCCGATCCTCGGGAACATCGACGTCCCTAAATTTATCGGAGAAGTGAATGATTTCGCAGAGCATTGGGTTTTGGCGCCAAAATTTTCCTAATCCCTGATCTCCACTCCAACCATTGAATAAAGTTCTTAAAGAAGCCGGAATGAATACGGGTGGCGAATTAACCCCTTGAAATGAGGCCACAATCGCGCGCTCTGAATTAGCTAACGAAATAATATTTTTCATGTGCGCATTCGTTAAAAAAGGCAAATCGCACAATAAAACTAATACATCTTTATTCTGGTCAATCGTCCGAAGTCCCACGGAAAGCGACTCCCCCATCCCCTTTTCCCAATTACCTACTTCTAAATAAGATAAAGTGGGGAATTCAACTTTTAAATTCTGAATGATGGGAACCGTTTGCTCAACTTCTGCACCCAGGCAAACCACGACTTCTTTGCAAACACTAAATGCGAGGCGTATAGATCGTTCTAATAGCGTTTGGCCCTGATAAACTAATAATTGTTTTGCTTCACCTAAACGAGTCGATGCTCCAGCCGCTAAAATTAAACCTGTCATATGTTTTTCTTCAATTTCACTAATTTAAATAAAAATAATCAAAGCAGAGGTGCTAATTTTAAGGGATGCTATCTAGTAATGAAATTCAATTTATAAAAGAAAACCAGCATCGAGATCCCGTCTCGATTGCACTAGAGGCATCTAAGTTTCCATCATTGGATATCCCTAAGTTAGTTAGCCAAATTAATGCAAGGCAAAAACTCAAAGATAAAATGCCCCACTGGGTTGACAATGATCAGGTATTTTTTCCTCCCTCTTTGGCATTAGAACAATCTTCGTCTGAAGATACGGCCCATTTTAAAGCGTCGTTAGTCCACGGAAAAATCGCAGACTTAACGGGCGGAATGGGGCTAGATTCATATGCTTTTGCCAAAGCAGGATGTGAGGTTTTCTATATCGAAAGGCAAGCAGAATTAGCACAAATCACTCAGTATAACCACCAAAAACTCAAGGCGGGGACGATTACACATTTAACAGGGGACAGTTTAACCTGGCTAAAAGACCAAACGAGCGCATTTGATTTCCTCTATGTAGATCCTGCCAGAAGAGATAAAGCGGGGAATAAAGTGGTTTTGCTACAAGATTGTGAACCAAATTCGCTGGAATTAATTCCCTATATATCCAGTGAAACGCGCTTATTGATAAAAACAAGTCCATTACTTGATCTAGATCGTGCCATTAAAGAATTGCAAGGAGTAGAAAAAATCTACATAGTCTGCCTTAAAAACGAGGTGAAAGAAGTATTATTTCTAAAATCTTCACAGTCAACAGAAGATCCAGAGATTGAGGTCATCGAGTTGAATGCTAAAAATTCACTCTTGTTTAAGAGTAGAAAATCAACTGAAGCAAATACAACTATTCCCTTTAGTGACGCACTAAACTACCTGTATGAGCCCCATGCGGGCGTTTTAAAGGCGGGATTCTTTAAATGTGCGGGAGAAGGAATGCTTAAAATCTCTTCTAATACCCATTTATATACCTCAGAAGAACTGCATACTAATTTTGCCGGCAGGACGTTTGAGATTTTAGCGATGGGGCCTTTAGATAAAAAATGGATTCAATCCGTATTGCCTGGAATGAAAGCGAATATATCCACCCGAAACTTTCCTTTAGGGGC
>CAJCBY010000175.1 GCA_903960725.1 uncultured Cytophagaceae bacterium
AGTCGCTAGAAAAGAGAAACAGAAACAGGAAATCCGGTCTCTAATCCTCGAGGACTCGATGAAGTTATTCGTAGAGGAGGGCTTCAGTAAATTGTCCGTTAGGAAGATTGCTGAACGCATACAATATAGCCCCACGACGCTCTACCTCTATTTTAAGGATAAAAACGAGATCCTGTTTTATTGCTGCGAATCGGGATTCAAGAAGATGCTCGAGCAAAATATTACGCTTGGTCTGATCAGCGATCCCATCGAACGCTTGCACCAGATGGGCGTAAATTACTTGAATTTTGGTCTGGAGAACCCTGAATTTTATGATTTAATGTTCATTCAAGAGGCTCCCATGTCCGCCTTAATCGATATGGGTGCGGGCTGGTCCAGCGGCGATCAAGCGCTCGAGGCCTTGAAAATGATCGTGCAAGATGCGATGGACAAAGGATTATTAGTCCCTGCCAAAGTGGAAACGGTGGCGATGGCGGTTTGGAGCATGGTGCACGGCCTGGTTTCCCTTGCCATTAGACAACGCTTAGACAAATTAGTGGCGGCGGAAGAAGTCGAAAATACGATGCACGAGTCGCTCGATTGGTTATTGAAAACGATGAAAAAAGCCTAACATGAAATATTTATTACTCCTTTTTGCCCTGCCTGTTTTTGGCCAAAAGTCCGTCCTCGACGAATATGTCGCCACGGCCTTCCAACAAAACATTACGCTGCAGCAAAAATCCATTCAGGTGGAAAAGGCGATGATCGCCTTGAAAACAGCACAAAGCCTCTACCAACCCAGTGTCGCTTTCCAAGGCGGCTACCAAAGTGGTGAGGGTGGTCGTAGCATCGCTTTCCCAGTGGGGGATTTATTAAACCCAGTGTATTCAACGCTAAATGCGCTGACGAAAAGCACCGCTTTCCCGCAGATTAAAAACGTGGAAACCAATTTCTTCCCGCGGGATTTCTACGATTTGAAAGTGCAAACCACGATGCCCCTCTACAACAAGGACATCAGTTACAACAAGCAAATCCAGGAGCAATCGCTCAGCCTACAACGAGAGGATGTGTCATTGTACAAGCGGGAATTAGTGAAGCAAATTAAGACGTCCTATTTTAACTATTTGCTCAGCCTAGGTCTCATAAAAGTATACGAAAACAGCCTTAATTTAGCGCTAGAAGGCAAAAAGGTGAACGAAAAGCTGTTAGCCAATGGCAAAGGATTACCTGCCTATTTACTACGCTCCGACAGTGAAATCGCCACCATTCAGGCACAAATCGCCGATGCCCTCAAGCAAAGCCAGGCAGCCCAATACTATTTCAATTTCTTGTTGAACCGGGAATTGAATGCCGAAATTCGCATCGATTTTGAGGTAGAAAAAGCCGTTTCAGGTGTTTACTCTGTCGCACCCGGCGTTCGCGAGGAATTATCCTTACTTACTAAATCGATCAACTTGCAGGAAACAATTTTGAAAATGAATGAGTCCTTCTACCTGCCTAAATTAAATGGTTTCGTGAATCTAGGATCACAGTCTACCATTTATGACATCAATGCAAAAAGTGCCTACTACTTCCTGGGCTTGCAGATGGACATCCCCATTTTTACAGGAAAGCGTAATCTATACAAGATAAAGCAATCGCAACTCGATATCGTCTCTGCGAAAAATGCGCTAGATCTAAGTACGAAACAATTCAATATGGCTACGGAGATCGCACAGAAAAATGTGCAATCCTCACTGGTAGGTTTTCAGGCCTCCAAAAAATCCTACGAGGCTGCCTCCGCTTATTTACGCCTCATCGAAAAGGGCTATAAAGAGGGCGTGAGCACGTATTTAGAAACAGTGGACGCCAGAAATCAATGGATGAACGCCCAAATCAACTACCAATTAAAACAATTCAACGTATTAATCGCCGCTGCCG
>CAJCBY010000176.1 GCA_903960725.1 uncultured Cytophagaceae bacterium
AAAATAAGTTTTAAACGAGCTAGTTCGGCTTCGGCGATTTGGCCTACAACGACCCAAGGAGTGGAGACCTTAGGCTTAACTGCCGCAATAGCGTCTTCCTCCATGACAATAGCAGGGGATTCCGCTAGCTGCGCCTCTGACTTATCCTGCGGGACCCAATAGATCTCGTCGAACTTGTACAAATCAGCTAATGAAATCCCGTCCATTTTGATGGTTTATGCTAATGAACCTCTTAACACACAAGCCTCGCGGTCTGGACCGGTCGAGATGAAGTTAATAGGTAGGTTCAAGTGTTTTTCTAAGAATTTGATGTAATCCGCTAGTTCGACTGGCAACTCGTTAAAGTCACGCATGCCTTCTAAGCTGCAAGCCCATCCTTTCAAAGTTTCGTACACCGGTTTCACTTTGATATCAGTGATTTCGAAAGGGATTTGGTCGGTGATTGTACCGTCTGGCATTTCGTAAGCCGTACATACTAGAATTTCGTCAAAGATATTCAAGACGTCTGCCTTCATCATGATCAACTGCGTCACACCATTAATCATCATCGCGTATTTCAAAGCTGGTAAATCAATCCAACCACAACGGCGCGGACGACCTGTTGTAGAACCGAATTCACGGCCTTCCACCCGCATGCGCTCGCCTACTTCGTCTTCTAATTCCGTAGGGAATGGACCCGAACCTACGCGAGTCGCATAAGCTTTGAAGATACCGAAAACCTCCCCGATGTTTTTAGGCGCAACACCTAAACCCGTACAAGCACCAGCGGTAATTGTATTCGATGAAGTAACGAAAGGATAAGAACCAAAGTCAACGTCCAATAAAGAACCTTGTGCGCCTTCCGCTAAGATTGTTTTTCCTGCGTTGATGGCGTGGTTCACGGAGTATTCAGAATCCACTAAATGGAACTCTTTCATGAAAGCCACTGCTTCAAAGAATTCCTTCTCGGCTGCCGCTAAATCGTATTCGAATTTATAAACGTCCAAAATCGCTTTGTGGCGATCGACTAATGCGTTGTATTTGGCAGGGAAATCAGGCGAAATCATATCCCCTACACGTAATCCCTGGCGAGAGATTTTATCGGTATAGGTAGGTCCGATTCCTTTTAAAGTAGAACCGATTTTCGCGTCGCCTTTTGCCTTTTCGTAGGCCGCGTCTAATAGACGGTGCGTAGGCAAGATGATGGATGCTTTCTTCGAGATTTCTAAGTTCTTGCGTAGGTCTAAGTTGAAATGCGCTAAACCGTCGATTTCCTTTTTGAAGATGATGGGATCCAAAACCACGCCGTTACCGATGATGTTTTGAACTTCTTGTCGGAAAATTCCTGATGGAATTTGATGCAAAACGTGCTTGAAGCCGTCAAATTCTAAGGTGTGACCTGCGTTAGGTCCGCCTTGAAAACGAGCCACTACTTGATACTTAGGTGCTAGAACGTCTACGATCTTTCCTTTTCCCTCGTCACCCCATTGTAAGCCTAATAATACATCAACTGCCATAATATTGTTTTATTCTTGATTTCTAGCTTGGTAATTTGCTCTGTGTTCACAGCTCTTGTTCGTACATGAGCCGTAAAAAATAAGGGAATGGTGCATCACATTGAATTGCAGCATTTCGCCTACTAAACTTTGGATAGTTTGAACCCGAGGATCACAAAATTCCGTGACTTTGTGGCAATCGGTACATAT
>CAJCBY010000177.1 GCA_903960725.1 uncultured Cytophagaceae bacterium
AAATGGCAAACGCAGTTAATAAAGGAAAAGTTGCGCAAGTAATTGGACCCGTTGTCGATGTGAGCTTCGAAGGTGAAGGATCACATTTACCAGCGATCTTGAATGCTCTTTCAGTAACGAAATCGAATGGTCAAACGCTTGTTCTTGAGGTGCAACAGCACTTAGGAGAAGATCGCGTGAGAACGATTGCGATGGAAGGAACGGAAGGTCTTCAACGTGGACAAGAGGTAATCGATAAAGGTACGCCGATGACGATGCCTACAGGTGAGGGTATTAAAGGTCGTTTGTTTAACGTAGTAGGGGATGCCATCGATGGTATCGTTCAACCTAAGTCTGACAAAGGATTGCCGATTCACCGTGCTGCGCCTAAATTTGATGAATTAGCAACAACTACAGAAGTTTTATTCACAGGAATTAAAGTTATCGACTTGTTAGCACCTTACGTTAAGGGTGGTAAAATTGGTTTATTCGGTGGTGCCGGTGTAGGTAAAACCGTATTGATCATGGAGTTGATTAATAATATCGCTAAAGCATACGAAGGTCTTTCAGTATTCGCAGGTGTAGGTGAGCGTACTCGTGAGGGTAACGACCTATTACGTGAGATGATCGAGTCAGGCGTTATCAAGTATGGTGAGGAATTTAAGCACGCGATGGAAGCGGGTGAGTGGGATCTATCTAAAGTAGATCAAACAGAACTAGCGAAATCTCAAGCAACTTTAGTGTTCGGTCAAATGAACGAGCCTCCAGGAGCACGTGCACGTGTAGCTTTATCAGGATTAACCGTAGCGGAACACTTCCGTGATGGCGATGGCGAAGGTCAAGGTCGTGATATCCTATTCTTTATCGATAACATCTTCCGTTTTACACAAGCGGGTTCTGAGGTATCTGCCCTTTTAGGTCGTATGCCATCTGCGGTAGGTTACCAACCCACTTTAGCAACGGAAATGGGTGCGATGCAAGAGCGAATCACTTCGACGAAGCGTGGTTCGATTACTTCGGTACAAGCGGTTTACGTACCTGCCGATGACTTAACGGATCCAGCTCCGGCAACGACGTTTGCCCACTTAGATGCTACGACGGTATTATCTCGTAAAATTGCTGAATTAGGTATCTACCCAGCGGTGGATCCGTTGGATTCATCATCACGTATCTTATCTGCAGAAGTATTAGGTGATTCTCACTACGATACAGCTCAACGTGTGAAGGAAATCTTACAACGTTACAAGGAATTACAAGATATCATCGCGATCTTAGGTCTAGATGAATTATCAGAAGAAGATAAATTAGTCGTTTCTCGCGCTCGTCGTGTACAACGTTTCTTGTCACAACCTTTCTTCGTGGCAGAACAATTTACAGGCTTAAAAGGCGTTCTTGTAGACATCAACGATACGATCAAAGGTTTCAACGGGATCATCGATGGAGAATATGATCAACTTCCAGAAGCTGCGTTCAACTTAGTAGGTACGATTGAGGACGCAGTGATTAAAGGAGAGAAATTATTAGCTGAGGCTGCTAAATAAATAAAATTATGTTTGTAGAAATTATTACACCGGATCGTAAAGTTTTCTCTGCAGAAGCATCTGTAGTGACTTTGCCTGGCGTTAATGGTTCCTTCCAAATTTTAAATGACCACGCAGCCATCGTTTCTACTTTAGCTAAAGGAGAATTAACGGCTGATAAAGAGGTCTTCCAAATCGAAGGAGGAGTTGTTGAAGTTTTGAATAATCGAGTACTTGTTTTAGCCGAAGGCGTTAACTAACATTCTCATGAAAAAACTGGCCATTTTAGTAATTGCAACCATCTTGTTTAGCTCTTGTTCTCAACAAGAATTTTTGACAGGATCGATTCTAGCTACCGTTAAAGCGAATAACATTCCATTGGAAAAAATTCAATTCTTTAACGATAATGGTTTGGTTTTAGAAAGAGAGATGAGTTCATCGGATGCAAATGTGAAAGCGGGTGTTTTAGTAGTTAAAAACGGCAAGTCAATCAACCGAATTACTCTAGATAAACAAACTCCAGGAGCGCTAGTTAAAGTCGATGGAGATAAGTTATTGGTTTCATTCGATGAAGGAGCTAAGGAATCCAACAGTTTGTCCTTTCTTCCGGTATCGGGTGAGAATGGTGATTCCTATTATCAGTTAGTGGACGAAAGTGGTAACACATCTTTTTCTCGATTAAATTTTGATGGTAATAAATACCTAGTGTACAGCTTAGGCAATAAATTAGATATATCATCTAAGGCCGTTACGAAGTCACCTCGAGTTCGACTTAAAATTATGAAGTCCTCTTTAAACGGTTTGAAAGTAAACACAAAGCGTATGAAGGGTAATCGAGTTCAATAATTTGTTTTTATTATTAAGAATTAGAAAATAGGATGCTTGCATCCTATTTTTTTTTACTTCATTTTTGCTCAAACGTATGTTTGCATACAAAAAGGATTCCTATGAAAGCAGAAGAAACGATTGATTTCCATATAAAGACCGGTTGGTACGCTATCAGCCGAATGTACAACACCTATGCAGCTCAATTTGATATGACCATGGCTATTGGATACGTTCTCTTGCATATTGATAAAGATGGAACGCCAGCTACAAAGATTGCCCCAGCCTTAGGTTTAGAAGCAAGATCGTTAACGCGCATGTTGAAGACGTTAGAAGATAAGAAGTGGATTGAAAGATCGGCTAATTATGAAGATAAACGGGTAGTCAAGATATTTTTGACAGAAATCGGAAAAAAGAAACGAGATCAAGCTCGCAAAGGTGTCATTGCATTTAATAAACTAATTTATGAGCGCGTTCCCCCAGAAAAAATGGCTGTTTTTTTTGATGTAATGGGCACCGTAAATCAAGTTTTAGGCGAGGATGTAGGAGAAATTTTAAAAACAATCTAGAAAAAAACGTATTTAGGGATACATATATTAATTTAGATCATTATTTTTGCTCGATAAATAAACAAATACTGCGTTATGAAAAAACTACTTTTAGTATTCGCAATGATGCCCTTCTTGTTCACCTCCTGTGTAGGAAAGAAGAAATTAGCTGATTTGGAATCACAATTATCTGAATTGCAAGCATCTAGCACTTCATCATTATCAAAAGCAAAAGCTGATTTATCAGATTGCCAATCTTTAACAGCTAGCCTTCAGGGAGAATTGAAAAAGAGAGACACTGATTTAGAAGCTAAGAATGGCCAATTAAAAACATTACAAGAGCAATTAGATTACTTCAAGAAGACAAATACGAATTTATTAGATCGTTTATCTGATCTTTCAGTAATTAATAAATCAGGTGCTGAAAGCATTCGCAAGTCTTTAGATGCCTTGAACGAACAAGGTAAGTATATCAAAGATTTGAACTCATCAATCCAACGTAAAGATTCAATGAATTTATCATTAGTAATGAACTTGAAGCGTTCATTAGCTGATGTGAATGACGAGGATGTTACAGTTGAAGTGAAGAAAGGTGTAGTTTACATCTCTATCTCTGATAACTTGATGTTTGCTTCTGGTAGCGCGGTAGTTAATGCGAAAGCAGTAGCAGTATTAGCGAAAGTGGCGAAAGTGTTAAACGATCACAAAGAGTTAGATGTATTAGTTGAGGGTCACACAGATTCACAGCCAATCTCAACAGATTGTATCCAAGACAACTGGGATTTATCTGCTAAGCGTGCTACATCGGTGGTTCGTGTGTTACAAACTAAATTTAACGTAGATCCAGAGCGTTTAACGGCAGGTGGTCGCGGTGAGTTTGAGCCAGCATCAGCTAACAAAACAGCTAAAGGTCGCAAGGAAAATCGCCGTACGGAGATTATTGTAACTCCTAAATTAGATCAGTTCTTTAGCTTAATGGCTCCTCAAGGGAACTAATTAGTTAACTGAATGCATAAAAAAAGGCCTCAATGAAAATTGAGGCCTTTTTTTATAACACTATTTTTAGGATCCTAATTGCCCTCTGACTAGGTCGAGCTTTCTGCGCGAGACAGGGAGGGTTTGGTTTAAGATGGTCTTAACGGTTTTCGTATCGTTTAGATCATGTCCTATTACATTTACTTTGTTGACTAAATAAGACTTGTGAATACGAAGGAATGTGCCCAGGCGAAGTTGAGATTCAAACTTCTTTAAAGTTTTCGCCATTACAGTTGATTGCCCATTCTTTAAAAAGATGGTCGTATAATTTCCTTTTCCTTCAATGCTGACAATGTCATCCACTGGGCATTGTTCTAATCCTGGAATTTTCAAGGTTTTTCTCATGAGCACGTATTTACGATTGTAAACCTAGTGTATTTGAGCTGAACCTAGTGTAAAGAATTATTTAGCGGTATTGGTATTTATTTAGCGGTAAGAATGCGGGACGCTAGAGGGCATAAAAAAAGAGGTCTTTTGCAAGACCTCTTTTCGATGTAGCGGGGGCCAGACTCGAACTGACGACCTTTGGGTTATGAGCCCAACGAGCTACCAACTGCTCCACCCCGCGATATAATTGGGAGTGCAAAGATGCACGTTTCTTTGGGAAAAAACAAGTATCTTTGTAGAAATTATTCTTGCCTATCCTTTTTGAGGCAGTATTTACTTACATTTTATGACCCCCGAACACAAAGCAGGCTTTATCAGTATTATTGGAAAACCCAATGTGGGTAAGAGTACGCTGATGAATGCATTAGTGGGGGAAAGGCTTTCGATTGTGAGCTCGAAGGCGCAGACGACGCGTCACCGGATTTTGGGGATGCTGAATGGAGAGCATAAGGGTACGGAATACCAGATTGTCTATTCAGACACGCCTGGGGTTTTATTACCTAAATACGAATTACATAAATCCATGATGTCTTTCGTTAAAAGCTCCATAGAGGATGCAGATGTAGTGTTGTATGTGACGGATGTGTTTGATGAATTTGAAGATTTGGACTTTTTGGCCAATTGGAAAGATTTCACAGAGACGCCCATTCTTGTTTTATTAAACAAGATCGATTTAGTATCCATGGAGAAGTTAGAGGAGAAAGTCGCGTATTGGCAAGGGATATTCCCGGGCCGTCCGATTATCCCTATTTCGGCTTTAGAATCGGTTCATTTGGACCAAATCTTTAGTCACCTCATGGAGCATTTGCCAGTTCATCCGCCCTTTTTTGATAAGGACGAACTGACAGATAAACCAGAAAAATTCTTTGCCTCCGAAATCGTTCGGGAGAAGATTTTCATGAACTACAAAAAAGAGATTCCTTATTCGTGTGAGGTAGTGGTGACGTCTTTTAAAGAAGAGCCTACCATTTTACGTATTGCCACGGAAAT
This sequence comes from uncultured Cytophagaceae bacterium, assembly GCA_903960725.1. Lineage (GTDB taxonomy): Bacteria > Bacteroidota > Bacteroidia > Cytophagales > Spirosomataceae > Aquirufa. The sequence goes on from CAJCBY010000177.1 coordinate 5,285, forward strand.
TTATGTGGAAAGAGTGTCGCAACGTGCGATTATCATTGGACATAAAGGGGAAAATATCAAGAAAGTGGGTATGCAGGCGAGAGAGGATTTAGAGAAGTTTTTTGGTAAAAAAGTATTTTTAGAGCAGTTTGTCAAAGTGGAGCCAGATTGGCGTGCAAAGACCGACAAGCTGCGTTCATTCGGGTATTCACTCGATTAATTTAACATAGAATGTCAAATATTATTGCAATTGTGGGGCGTCCCAATGTAGGGAAATCTACTTTGTTCAATCGCTTGATCGAACAAAAGAAAGCTATCATGGACAATGTGTCCGGGGTGACGCGCGACCGCCATTATGGTTACGGTCAATGGACAGGACGTTTCTTTACCGTGATTGACACGGGAGGTTACGTGCATGGTTCGGAAGATAAATTTGAAGGAGCAATACGGGAACAAGTAGAATTAGCCATTGAAGAATCGGCGGTTTTATTGTTTGTGGTAGATTGCTCTACGGGTTTAACAGATTTAGATAAGGATTTTGCGAACGTTTTACGTCGTTCTAAAAAGCCGGTAATCTTGATCGCGAATAAAGCTGATACGCACGAGAAGGCTTATGCCGCTGCTGAATTTTATGAATTAGGCTTAGGCGATCCATTTGCGATTGCTGCCGAAAGCGGAAGTGGTACGGGTGACATGCTAGATGTGATGGTTTCTCATTTTAAAGATGAAGGAATTGAAAATCCAGAATCAGGCATTCCTCGCGTAGCGATTTTAGGTCGTCCTAACGTAGGAAAATCATCCTTCTTGAATGCGATTTTAGGAAAGGATCGTTCCATCGTAACAGATGAGGCGGGGACGACCAGAGATGCGATTCAGAATCACTATACGATGTATGGGAAGGATTTCATTATTACTGATACCGCTGGTATTCGCCGAAAAGCAAGAGTAGACGACAATATCGAATATTACTCGGTTTTGCGTTCAATGAAGGCTTTGGAAGAATGCGATGTGGCGATTATCATTATTGATGCGACTACAATCGATCCATTGACCGGTTTAGAGGCACAGGATATGAACATCATCAGCATGGCAGATAAAGCCAAAAAAGGAATCGTATTAATGATAAATAAGTGGGATTTAGTGGCGAAAGACACGAATACCGCCGTTCAATTAGAGAAATCGATTAAAGAACGTATAGCTCCTTTGAATTATATGCCGGTCATCTTTACATCTGTGATGGAGAAGAAGCGTATTTTCCAAGCTTTGGAATTAATGTTAACTGTGTATGGTAACCGTTCACAGAAGATTTCTACGTCGAAATTAAACGATGTGATGCTGGACGTTATCGCGAGTTATCCGCCACCAGCCTGGAAGGGAAAATATATTAAGATTAAGTATTGTACGCAGGTTTCGACCCCGTATCCTACCTTCATTTTCTTCTGCAACTTACCTCAATATATCAAGGAAAGTTACGAGCGATACCTAGAGAATCAGATGCGTAAAGCCTTTGATTTATCAGGAACGCCTATTTCGTTATTCTTTAGAAAGAAATAGTTGCTGTATTTGGGAGAGGCTGATGAATCCGATTTGGCCTCTTCCACCTACACCATAGATCCGATCTCCCACCTGGCAAATGTTGTGGTAAGGAGTTTTGCCTAAGCTAATCCAGCGTTTTTTGATGGGGTCAAAAGCCGAGCTTTCAGCCGGCCCCGATAGAATCCAATACGGTTCCGCCCACAGAATTTTCTCGATGTAATAGGCAGGTGCTCCCGCAATTGGCGACCAGGATATGCCAGCATCCTTACTCTCTAAAACTGGAACTGGCCCCTCTTTAATGCGCGCGTAATTTCCACCACCAATCCATAGATTCTTCGCATCACGGACACCGAGACTAAAAAATCCGGTTCCTTCACCGCCTGGAATTTCCGCAAAAATGCTTTCCCAATGTAGCGCATCCTTACTGCTCAATACCCGAGCCTTTTCGCCTCCACCGGTCACGATATAATAGCCCTTTTTTGTCTTCTGTAAGCTAGAACCACTGGCTGCAAAAGCGGCCTCTCCTTTTTGTAAAGGTGGATGGCTCGCAGGGTTCACCAATTGATAGGAGCGTCCTTTATCGCTTATGCGAATCAAGCCATAGAAAGGTCCGGCAGGATCAGATAAAACCAATCCTTGTTTACCCTCCCAAAGAATTGCATCAAAGAAATAGCCCTTCTCCTTGATTTGAAAGGCTAATTCCCAACTTGATCCCCCGTTTTCAGTTCGAAATATTTTAGCTGCACCATTCTCTGCGGGACCAGCGCTCATCAGTAGAACCGTCTTGTCGTCTAGGATAACAAGATCTCGGAAGTCCAAGGAATCAGCTCCCGGAACCTGAGAAACCGTAAAGTGTTCGCCTCCATCGCTGGAGTGAATCACGGTGCCGCGCGTTCCACCTATCCAGATGTGGGAGCCATGCGAGCGAATGGCTCGAAACGAGGCTTTTGTGTCAAGTTGGAGGGGATTCCATTGGCTGAAGCTTTGGAATGCACCTAAAAATAGGAGAGCGAAGAGTAGGATGTGTTTTCTCATAGGTATATCGGTCTGCAAATTACGGATTTTGCCAAATAATGTTTATTTTTGAACCTTATAGCTAAAATTTATTCGTCGAGTCGAAATTATACATGGAAGAATCAAAACCCAAATCCCTTAATTTCTTAGAAGAAATCGTTCAGGATGATCTCGCGTCTGGAAAATACTCGAAAGGTATTTTGACTCGTTTTCCACCTGAGCCGAATGGCTACTTGCACATCGGTCATGCAAAGAGTATTTGCTTGAATTTTGGGCTGGCACAGCGTTTCGGAGGGGGGACAAACTTGCGTTTTGACGATACAAACCCAGTGACAGAGGAGACAGAATATGTGGAGTCGATTAAGAAGGATGTTTCTTGGTTAGGTTTTACGTGGGCAAATGAATTATATACGTCAGATTATTTCGAGGATTTGTATCAATTCGCAGAGAAATTAATCACGCTTTCCTTCGCTTATGTGGATGATTCGAGCGCGGCGGAAATTGCGGCTCAAAAAGGAACGCCTACCACTCCGGGGCAGAATAGTCCCTTTAGAAACCGGAGTGTGGAGGAGAATTTGGCCTTATTCCGTGACATGAAGGCGGGTAAATACGCAGACGGAGATAAAGTTTTGCGCGCAAAAATAGATATGGCGCATCCTAACATGCACATGCGTGACCCGTTGATGTACCGTATTCGCCATGTGAAACACCACCGTTCAGGCGACAAATGGTGCATCTACCCGATGTATGATTTTGCTCATGGTCAAAGTGATTCCATCGAAGAAATCACCCACTCGATTTGTACACTTGAATTCGACGTTCACCGTCCTTTATACGACTGGTTCCTAGATAAATTGGGGATTTTCCCATCCCATCAATATGAATTCGCTCGTTTGAACTTGTCCCACACGGTGATGAGCAAGCGTAAATTGCTTCAACTCGTAAATGAGAAAGTGGTGAGTGGCTGGGACGATCCGCGCATGCCTACGATTTCAGGTTTACGCAGACGTGGCTTCACTCCGGCATCCATTCGCAACTTTTGCGAGCGTATTGGGGTAGCGAAGCGTGATAATTTGATCGACTTAAGTTTGTTAGAGTTCTGTATTCGTGAAGATTTAAATAAGTCCGCAGACCGCGTAATGGCAGTCCTAGATCCAATTAAATTAGTGATAACGAATTATCCAGCAGATAAAACGGAGGATTTACAGATTGAGAATAATCCTGAGGCAGAGGTAATCACGAAGCGTTCGGTTCCATTCTCGAACGAATTATATATCGAGCGCGATGACTTCATGATCGATCCACCTAAGAAATTCTTCCGTTTAGGAGTAGGATTACAGGTGCGTTTAAAAGGAGCTTACATCGTTACGTGTACGGATTTCAAGACGGATGCAGCTGGAAATGTCACAGAAGTGCATGCGGAATATATCCCAGAAAGTAAGTCTGGGCAAGATACGAGTGGTATTTCTGTAAAAGGAACGATTCACTGGGTTTCCGTGGCTCACGCAGTAGAAGCGGAGGTGCGTAACTTCGATCGCTTATTGATCGTGGAGGATGCGTCTGAATTAGGGGATGATTTCTTGAAATTTATCAATCCTGAATCACTTCAAATTGTACCTAAAGTCTATGTGGAACCAGGATTGAAAGCGGCTAAAGAGGGTCAAGCGTTACAATTTATCCGCAAGGGCTATTATAGCTTAGATGCGGATTCGACAGCAGATAAGCTGGTATTTAACCGTACGGTTACCTTGAAAGATACCTGGGCTAAAGAAAAGGCTAAATAATTATTTCTTCGCGAAAAGCGAATCCACGAACGTGGTCTTGTTGAATACTTGGAGATCAGAAATTTTTTCTCCCACTCCAATGTATTTGACTGGGATCTTGAATTGATCCGAAATTCCAATGACTACCCCACCTTTAGCGGTGCCGTCTAGCTTAGTAATCGCTAGGGAAGTAATTTCAGTAACCTTGGTGAATTCTTGGGCTTGCATGAAGGCATTTTGGCCTGTTGATCCGTCCAATACTAACATCACCTCGTGCGGTGCTTCTGGGATGAACTTCTGAATCACGCGCTTGATTTTACCTAGTTCGGTCATCAAGTTTACTTTGGTATGCAAACGTCCTGCCGTATCGATAATTACGATGTCTGCATTCATATCCACCGCTTGTTTTACGGCATCATAGGCTACGGCTGCGGGATCCGTATTCATTCCGTGATCAATCACCGGAATTCCTACGCGTTCTCCCCACAATTTTAATTGGTCTACTGCCGCTGCACGGAAGGTATCCGCAGCACCTAAAACTACTTTAAGTCCATTTTGGTGAAATTGAGAGGCTAATTTACCGATGGTCGTGGTTTTGCCCACTCCATTCACACCTACCACCATGATGACATAGGGTTTCTGTTTCGGTTCAGCGAAGGCATTCTCTAAAGAAGACGACTGGTTTTCCTCTAATAGGGCTGCCACTTCCTCCCGTAATACCTTGTCTAATTCTTCTGTCGAAACATATTTATCTCGCTCCACCCGGCGCTCAATTCGCTCAATAATCTTTAACGTCGTGGCAACACCTACGTCAGACGTTAATAAAATCTCTTCTAATTCGTCTAATACCTCCTCATCTACTTTCGATTTTCCCACGACCGCACGACCGATTTTAGAGAATAAACCGGATGAGGTTTTCTCTAAACCTTGCTCTAACGCCTGAATCTCTTCTTGCTGCTGCGGTTCTGGTTTCTTTTTAAAAAAATCGAATAATCCCATGGGGTCTGTTGTATTTCGATACGAAGGTAAGCAAAATAAAAAAAGTCCCTTCAAGAAGGGACTTCAATTTTTTTTAGATAGGTAAACGGGTATTGAAAAATTAGTTTTTCAATGCAGCGTTAACTTCATCTTGAAGGATGATTTCTTCTTTGAAGGTGTAAGCTCCTGTTGTAGGATTCTTAACCGCCTTAATAATCTTAGCGTACTTAACGCCACCTTCTTTCTTCAGAGTTGCAACTACTTTCTTAGCCATGGGTCAACCTATTTAATTTCTTTATGTAAAGTAACTTTTTTCAAAACAGGGTTGTATTTTCTTAACTCAATACGTGCTGTTGTGTTTTTACGATTTTTCGTAGTGATGTAGCGAGACATACCTGGTAAACCAGTTTCTTTGTGCTCAGTGCATTCTAAGATTACTTGAATGCGATTTCCTTTCTTTGCCATAATAGATAAATCATTTATCCGCCTCTGCTCGAAACGGAATGCAAAGGTAGAAGAATTTCTTTTTTTCCCAAAGCCTTTGCTAAAAATAGATGGAAAAATTTATTTTTACCCGTTAGTTTTCCCATTTTTGTTTAATGAATCCCATCCAGTACCAATTTCTTCCAGAAAATTTTGAGAACTCTGACCCGAACAAATTTCGAGTAGAGGATTTGAAATCGGAGGAGATGATCATCTCGCTGGGACCTCAACACCCATCCACTCACGGGGTACTTCGATTAGAGGTTATTTCGGATGGGGAATGGATCAAAGAAGTCGTTCCGCACCTAGGTTATTTACACCGTTGTTTCGAGAAGCATGCAGAAGCATTGCCTTTTAACCAAATCATCCCCTATGTGGATCGTTTGGACTATATGGCAGCGATGAACTCGGAGCACGCCTATGTAATGGCGGTGGAAAAGATGCTGGATTTGACGGGTAAATTGCCCAAACGAATCGAGTACATTCGCGTCCTCGTGGCCGAATTGAATCGTATCGCATCGCATTGTGTCGCGATTGGGACCTATGGTCTAGATATTGGTGCTTACACTCCGTTTTTATGGTTGATGCGCGATCGAGAAGATATTCAGCGCTTGCTGGAGTGGCTTTCGGGAGCTCGGATGTTGTATAATTATGTATGGGTGGGGGGATTGTTCTATGATTTGCCTTTGGGCTTTGAAGAGAAGGTGCAGGAATTAATTCCGGTGATCAAAAACACGATTAAAGAAGTAAAACAATTAGTAGAAGATAATAGTATTTTCATCAAGAGGACCGCGAATGTGGGTGTTTTACCCTTGAATGCCGCGATTAATTATGGATGTACGGGTCCGGTGCTGAGGGGGTCTGGCTTGCCTTTTGATTTACGTCGCATCGATGCTTATTCGGTGTATCCAGAATTAGAATTTGACATTCCAGTGGGTGAAGGTGCGATGGGTGCGGTGGGGGATTGTTGGGATCGTAACCACGTTCGACTGCGCGAATGCGAGGAATCAATCCGGATAATTGAACAATGTATAGTGGCCTTGCTGGGCGATGAGAAAAGGACGAGGGAGTTTGATCCTCAGGCTTTGGTCCCTAAAAAAATCCGTCCGAAAGCGATGGATGCCTATGTGAGGGCCGAAAATCCAAAAGGAGAACTCGGTTTTTATATACGCACGGACGGCCGCTCAGATATTCCAGAACGCTTGAAAGTGCGCGCTTGCTCCTTCCACCACCTTTCGGTGTTGCCCTATTTGGCGAAAGGAACGTATTTAGCAGATTTAGTAGCCATCATCGGATCCTTAGATCTCGTGATGGGCGAAGTAGATAGATAAGATGAATAAAGCATTTTTAACAGCCCTCGAGGAGGAAATTAGTCGTTTAGATATAGGCCAAAACCCTAGCGAGCTCTACGACCCCATTCATTATTTAATGAGCTTAGGGGGCAAACGTATTCGCCCTGTACTTTGTTTATTATCCTATTCCTTGTTTAAATCGGATTGGGAAAAACAAGTTCCAGCCGCTTTATCGGTCGAAATTTTCCACAATTTCACCTTGATGCACGACGACATCATGGACAAAGCTCCTTTGCGTCGTGGCAAACAAACGGTGCACGAAAAATGGAACGACAACATCGCCATTTTATCCGGCGACGTGATGCTTGTGAATGCCTACCAATACCTAAATAAGGTTCAAGGCTTAAGTTTAGCAGAATTCCAACACTTGCTAGGTCGCCTTTCCCGCATCGCTGCAGAGGTCTGCGAGGGACAACAATTCGATATGAATTTTGAAAGCCGGGATGATGTGACGGTAGAAGAATACATTGAAATGATTCGCTTAAAAACCTCGGTTTTGATCGGATTCTCGATGGAAATGGGCGGTTTGCTAGCTTCTGTGCCGAC
>CAJCBY010000178.1 GCA_903960725.1 uncultured Cytophagaceae bacterium
CCTTACCTTTATTTGCACCGGCTATAGCTTCTCCACCTTCAGCAGTAAAGCTTGGGTTCCAAAGAGCGCCTAAACCTGCACTAGCCACACTTAATCGATTCGCACAACCTAAGTATAAGGCTGGTAAAGTTCCTGACTCGATATTATAAGTAGGCTTTAATACAAAGTATTCTTTTGTTATAGATTCTGTTTTAGGACCCGTAGGGCTCATGTAAGAAACAGACGCCACATAGGTTTTTTTCGCTAAACCATTCGCATCGTAACCCCCACCTGAGGTTTTAAATTTAATTTGACCTCGGCCATCTACTACTTGGACAGACGATCCATTCAAACTCATACGAGGGGTAAATCCACTTGAGGTAGCTGCAATGAATACCTCTGCTTGGTATTCCATCCCTGCTACAACCGTATTCGCATTGGCAGAAACTTGGGCAAAAACTTTATCAAATTTGATTTCTTTTGCTCCTACTTTCGCTGCCAGTTGATTTAATACTTCTGATTCGTATCGACGAATCTCAGATTGCTTTTGTGATAAAGTAGCTAATGCTGCGGCCACAGGTGTTTGCTCAAAATTAAATTCAGCAAAATCTTTATTCGCTTGATTTGGATCCTTCTGGGCGGATGGAATATCTTTCGCATCTAATGCTAATGAAGGGAATTTTGTGCCGGGATCAGCCGATAAGGATAAATCCTTCAGGTACTTATCAAACATGGGAATCAATTTATAGGCCTGGCCTTGCTTTGCACCACCTACCATTAATTCATAAATCTTTTCCTCTTCTTTCGGATTTTTAATATTCCCCGTTTCTGGATCAATTCCACCACCTGCTTCTAAAACTTGTCCTTTCACGTTTTCGATATGACCAACGAGTGCGTCAGTAATTCGACGTACCTCATTCGCTTTTCTCAACACATCCGCATAGGCAGCAGGATTAGGAAGATCTTTAATTCGCTCTTCTATACCTTGTACCATTCCTTTACTTTTGCTCAAGGATGATTGATTAGCCACTTCTAAACTGCTATTCAAAAGGGCAAATTTTTGTAATAAGGCATCACTAACCTGCAAAGCGAGCAAGGCCGTTAATACCAAATACATCATCCCGATCATTTTCTGCCGGGGGGTTTCTTTTAAACTTGCCATAATTAGCCTTTCATAGCTGTTAACATACTACCATATACTTGGTTCAATGACTGAATATTTGCGTTTAATTTCGCTAATTCTGCCTTAAATAACTCTGCATCTTTTTGGGTTGCAGCAATGTGTTCTACACTTGCATTCACGTTGCCATAGAATCCATTGATTGCTTTCATGTGCTTGCTTGCCTCTTGGATTTCCGCTTCGTAAACCGCATTTAATTTCTCCAAAGATTCTCCAGCCTTAGCATAGTTTTGTGTGTATTTAGCCGCTTCTGTTGAAGATGCAGAGATAGTTGCTAATGATTGAGAGGCCTCAGAAACAGATTTATTTAATCCACCTAAAGATTCTGCAGAGGAGTTTAATGATTTAACAAAATCTTGTGTAGCTCCAGTCGCTTTCGATATTTCAGATAAGCTATTCGCTGTATCAGTTAATGATTTTAAGCTCTTAGTTAAGTGCGCCACTGCATCCGCATCTAGACCAGGAACA
>CAJCBY010000179.1 GCA_903960725.1 uncultured Cytophagaceae bacterium
GGAAGCGGATAGTACTTGTTGACGATACCCTGACGACAGGCGCGACTTTTTTAGCGGCTGGGGCTAAAATAAAAGCAGCAAGCACGGGGAAATTGTCTTTCCTAGCGCTGGCTGCTTTGAAATGAGTTGTAGATTATCGCTTCGTCGGTTTTCCAGGGGCGAACATCGCGCAGCGGAAACCAATAGTAGACGATGATTCTCCTTTATCTAAATAACGACGTGTACCTGGGGATAACCAATAAGGTCCATCTGCCCACGAGCCACCTTTGTAGACTTTGGCGTTGTCATTAATTAGGGAATTGCCTTTATCGTATAATTTCGCAGGGTCTTGCGCTTCAGAACGACGTGCTGGATTTAAATCATTCACATCATCTAACGTTAACGGACGGTAGGTATCCATCGTCCATTCATTCACATTGCCGGCCATATTATAAAGTCCAAAATCATTCGCAGGATACGAATATACCTCCGCCGTGATCATAGCACCATCATTTGAACGACCTGCAAGACCAGAATAGTCCCCGCGGCCACGCTTGTAATTAGCGAGCATTTGACCACGTGTTCTACCAAATGGCTGGCGCATCGAAGGACCATCCCATGGATAAATACGTTGGTTTTCTTGATTTTCATCCTCCTGTTGAGTACCAATCATCGCCTTCGCAGCATATTCCCACTCAGCTTCTGTAGGCAAACGGTATTCAGGTAAGATCAATCCCGACTCCATATTGGCAACTGGATTCTTACGGTCTCTTGGTTTTCCTTTCGGGAAAGCGATGTTTTTGTTCACCACAGCCGTTCTCCAAGCAGCATAATCATTTGACTGTTTCCAAGTGACACCTACCACAGGGTACATACGGAATCCTGGGTGACGGAAATAATGCGATACATAGGGATCGTTATAGGCTAATTCATCTAACCAAACCGTTGTGTCTGGTAAGGCTGCAGTATAAGAATTTAGTGTTGAATCACGCTTCAGGGCATCTAAATACTCCAAATAATGTAGGTTAGAGATCTCCGTTTCATCCATGTAAAAGGATTGAATCGTTACGGTACGCTGGCGATTATCATTGCGTTTCATCACATCCTCTTCGCCACCACCTAGGGTTACGCGCCCTCCTTCAATGAAGACTAAATTAGGCCCTACGATAGGTCCTTTGTAGGATTTATTGACTTGGAATCCACCTTTCTTACTGTTGTAGGCTAGCCCGGTTACAGTGGATTTTTTGCCCACTTTTAGGCTGTTTGGATTGCCATTTTTAAGTCCACTAGGGCAGGATGTGAGTAAAAACACACAACTTAAAGCGCCTAGAATTAATCTTAATTTCGTACTCATTTATCTTCCTTTAATAATTCTTTATAAAACAGAATCAATTAACAAAGGTATTAATTACCCCAAAATATCCACTAAAATAGTATTTAATTCTTTAATACTACTAACCTTGTCTACCTGCAAGATCATTTTTCCTGCTTTTTCCCGTAATTGGCACAATCCCTTTTTGTTGTTCACGAAGGAAATAACCTTTATGATGAGGTTTTGGTCCAAAGGCCTAGCAGACTCCGATGAAACGAAATGAAACTTCAGATTATTGTTTTTCAACAGGATTTTTTCAATCCCCAAAACCTGTGCCTTCCAACGACACTTCACTAATTCAATCATATCGTTGACCTCATTTGGCAAATCGCCAAAGCGATCTTTAATCTCTTTTATAAAGGTCGCCAGTGTTTCCTCGTCTTCGATTTCGTCTAAACGGGTGTAGAGGGCCAGACGCTCGGAGATGCTTTGGACATAATCCTCTGGAATCAACACCCGTAAATCTGTCTCGATAGTACAATCCACTTTTAGCATTTCTGCCACTTGTTCTAGATCGACTTCGAATAGTTTTCTAAACTCATTTTCCTTCAATTCCTGAACTGCCTCATCGAGTATTTTATGGTACATGTCGTATCCTAAATCGTTGATAAAGCCGCTTTGCTCCGCACCTAACAGATTTCCGGCACCTCGAATATCTAAATCGCGCATCGCCACCTTGATTCCATCACCTAAATCGGAGAACTCCTCTAACGCACTCAAACGCTTGCGCGCATCGCTCGTTAAATTCGCTAAAGAGGGCGTGGCTAAATAACAATAGGCTTTTTTGTTCGATCGGCCTACTCGACCTCGCATTTGGTGTAAATCTGAAAGACCGAAATTATTTGCATTCAAGATGAAAATCGTATTCGCGTTCGGGATGTCGAGTCCAGATTCGATGATGTTTGTGGCAACGAGTACGTCGTAATGGCCTTCGATGAAGCCCATCATGATTTTTTCGAGCTGGTCGCCTTCCATTTGGCCGTGGGCGACGGCAATTTTTGCATCGGGCACTAAGCGCAATATGCGGTTTGCGATGCTTTCTAATTCTCCAATTCGATTGTATACCACGAAGACTTGCCCTCCGCGACTGATTTCTTCTCTGACCCCATCTCGCAAGACTTCATCTGATAAGACAATCAATTTTGTTTCGACGGGTTGACGATTTGGCGGAGGCGTAGCAATGATGCTTAAATCGCGCGCCCCCATTAAGGAGAAATGGAGTGTTCTAGGAATAGGAGTGGCAGTTAAAGTCAACACATCCACATCTACACGCATCTCTTTTAGTCGGTCCTTTACCTTCACCCCAAACTTCTGTTCCTCATCAATAATCATCAAGCCCAATTGCTTGAATTGTACATCCTTATTTACTAGGCGGTGAGTTCCAATCAAAATATCGGTTTGTCCGCTCGCAACCCGGGCTAAGGTTTCGTTGATTTGCTTGGTCGATTTGAAGCGATTTATGTATTCCACTTTGCAGGGGAATGCAGCCAGACGGTCGTGGAAAGTACGGTAATGTTGCATGGCTAACACGGTTGTGGGCACAAGAACGGCGACTTGTTTCGAATCCGCCACGGCCTTGAAGGCTGCACGAATTGCGATTTCTGTCTTCCCAAAACCCACATCACCACACACCAAACGGTCCATCGGATGCGGTTTCTCCATATCGGCTTTTACGTCGATGGTTGCTTTCGCCTGATCCGGAGTGTCTTCATATAGAAAGGACGATTCAAGTTCAGCTTGTAAGTAGGTATCTGGCGAGAAGGAAAAGCCGGGCGCATTCTTACGCTTGGCATAGAGAGATATGAGTTCTTTGGCGATATCCTTAACCTGCTTCTTTACTCGAGATTTCTTGTTATCCCAGTCAGGTGAGCCTAGTTTCGACATCGAAGGAGGGGCTCCTTCCTTACCAGAATATTTGGAAATCTTATGTAGAGAATGAATTGAAACCGATAAGACATCGTCGTCGCGGTAAATCAAGCGAATAACCTCCTGCTCTCCATTCGTTGTTTCTACCAAATTTAAACCCGCAAAACGTCCAATCCCATAATCGATGTGCGTGACGAAATCACC
>CAJCBY010000180.1 GCA_903960725.1 uncultured Cytophagaceae bacterium
ATTACCAACTTTATTTGAATCATGGAAACATGGAGCGATTAGGAATAGCTAAAGAGGCTGTTCAAAAAGTTTTGGAAAAATCCTTTAAAAATCAAGCTGGTTTTGCTGAGTTAGTCGATATTCGCAATGCAGCTAGTAGCCCTATCCCATCCCTTTACCGCGAAATGATCTCCAATGGGTATAACCAAGCGAGAAGCGGCGATTTTATGTACTTATTAAAACCTCAATGGTTTTCTGGTTACAAAACGGGAACAACACATAGTACCCTTTATGCGTATGATACCCACGTTCCACTCTTGTTTTTTGGATGGAATGTTAAACCGAAAGAAATCAATCAAAGAACTCACATAAGTGATATTTCTAGCACCTTAGCCAATTGGTTAAAGATCAATGAGCCCACTGGAAGTATTGGAAAAGTAATACAGTAATTATATGAAAATAGCCGTTGTAGGAACCGGATACGTAGGTTTAGTGACAGGAACTTGTTTTGCAGAGACAGGAAACCAAGTGACCTGTGTAGATATCAATGCCGAAAAGGTAAAGCAAATGCAGGCAGGGAAAATTCCCATTTATGAGCCTGGATTAGATGATTTATTCCAAAGAAATACCCAAGAAGGACGACTCCATTTCACCACTTCCTTACAAGAAGGAATTGAAGGAGCAAAAGTCATTTTCCTTGCTTTACCTACCCCTCCCGGTGCCGATGGATCTGCCGATTTAAAATACATCCTCCAAGTGGCCGATGATTTAGGCCCAATCCTATCAGATTACACCGTTATCATAGACAAAAGTACCGTTCCCGTGGGAACATCTGATAAGGTTAGAGAAGCCATAGCTAAAAATGCTCAAGTCGATTTCGACGTAGTTTCTAATCCTGAATTTTTACGCGAAGGCGTAGCGGTGGAGGATTTCATGAAGCCAGATCGCGTGGTGATAGGTACCCAATCCGATCGCGCAAAAGACCTAATGTCTCGCCTGTATGCCCCCTTAGTTCGCCAAGGGAATCCGATCATCTTCATGGATGAGCGTTCAGCTGAATTAACCAAATATGCGGCAAATGCCTTTCTAGCCACCAAAATTACCTTCATGAACGAGATTGCAAACTTGTGCGAACTCGTAGGTGCGAATGTAGACGAGGTGCGTAAAGGAATCGGAACCGATTCTCGTATTGGTAAACGCTTCTTGTTCGCCGGAATTGGTTATGGAGGAAGTTGCTTCCCTAAAGATGTGCAAGCACTGGCTAAGACTTCAACAGAAAACGACTATGAGTTCAAGATTTTGGACTCTGTCATGAAAGTAAACGAAAATCAAAAAACAAAGCTCATCCCGCACCTAGTGAAGCACTTTAAAGGCGATTTAAAAGGGAAGAAAATTGCTATGTGGGGTTTGGCATTCAAACCTTATACCGATGATATTAGAGAGGCGCCGTCCTTATACAATATCGACGCCCTACTCGAATTAGGCGCGTCCGTAAGTGCCTATGACCCAGAAGCGATGGTACACGTTAAGCAAGTAATGGGAGATAAAATTAGCTTTACTAAATCACCTTACGAAGCTTTAGACGGCGCAGATGCCCTCTTAATTGTAACGGAGTGGCCACAATTCAGAACGCCTGACTTCGAAAGAATGGATAGTTTATTAAAGAATAAAGTCATTTTTGACGGTAGAAATCTATACGAATTAAACCAAATGCAGGAACTAGGCTACACCTATTATTCCATCGGCCGTCAAACCATACACTAATATGAAAAGAATTTTAATTACCGGCGGAGCTGGATTTCTAGGATCTCATTTATGTGATCGCTTTATCAAAGAGGGTTACCACGTAATCGCGATGGATAACCTAATCACGGGCGACCTAAAGAACATCGAACATTTGTTCCATTTAAAGCAATTCGAGTTCTACCACCACGATGTATCCAAATTCATCCACGTACCGGGCGAACTCGATTATATCTTGCATTTTGCTTCGCCCGCCTCTCCTATCGACTATTTAAAAATACCTATTCAGACCTTGAAAGTAGGTTCGTTAGGTATACATAATTGCTTAGGTTTAGCACGAGTTAAAAACGCACGTGTGTTGATCGCATCAACTTCTGAAGTGTATGGGGATCCAAACGTACATCCTCAACCTGAAGAGTATTGGGGAAATGTGAATCCTGTAGGGCCTCGCGGTGTTTATGATGAGGCCAAACGTTTCCAAGAAGCCATGACCATGGCCTATCATACCTACCACGGCTTAGAAACACGTATTGTCCGTATATTTAATACCTATGGTCCGCGCATGCGACTGAATGATGGCCGTGTATTACCTGCCTTTATTGGACAAGCGTTGCGTGGGGAGGATTTAACGATGTTTGGGGACGGTTCTCAGACGCGTTCATTCTGTTATGTAGATGATTTAGTGGAAGGCATTTATCGCCTGTTATTGAGCGATTATGCGCAACCAGTGAACATTGGAAATCCGGATGAGATAACAATCAAAGAATTTGGCGAGGAGATCATCAAATTAACAGGTACATCGCAGAAATTAATCTCCCTTCCTTTGCCTACCGATGATCCTAAACAACGCAAACCAGATATCACTAAGGCGCGCAGCATTTTGGGCTGGGAACCTAAAGTGAGCCGTGCGGAGGGATTGAAGATCACCTACGATTATTTTAAGTCATTGAGCAAAGAGGATTTGTTTAGAATGGCGCATCATAAAGAGTTTTAGTTTAAGTCTCTTCTAAATTTGCGCTACGCGATAAATTTCCGAAGAGACTTAAACTAAAACTCTGGGTACTATTACAACAGAAAAGGCGCAGTTTGCGCCTTTTCTGTTAACCAACTTTATTCTTTTTGCTTTATGCTTTATGCTTTTGATTGACTATCTCTACTCTATACTCTCTAATCTCTACTCTAGAAAAGTCGAAAGTCCGCAGGAAAACAGTCCGAAGGAACCTATTTCCTATACAA
>CAJCBY010000181.1 GCA_903960725.1 uncultured Cytophagaceae bacterium
ACCAAACGACCGCTACGATTGGATTTTGGGCCTTATTGCCTGAAGTTCCTGCGGCACTGAAAGCGACCGAATTTGAAAATTTAGCGCTAAAAGCAATTGCCGCCGAACCGGAATTAACTACCCCCGTCATGCTTGAAAATCCGGCGGACTTTGCTAGAACAACCCGCGTATTTGCCCGTGGTTCCTGGTTAAATCCAGCCGATCCTGTACAACCCGGAATTCCTGCTTTATTCAAAAATGGACCCGTTAATAATCGCTTGGATTTAGCGAATTGGATCGGTGGCAAAAGCAATCCGTTAACAGCACGCGTGGCGGTGAATCGATTCTGGGAACAGCTGTTTGGCATCGGAATTGTTGAAACATTAGAGGACTTAGGCAGTCAAGGTCTCTCGCCTGTAAACCAGCCCTTGTTAGATCATTTAGCTTATAAGTTTCAGGTTGATTTTAGCTACAAACCGAAAGATTTATTGAAGTATATCGTGATGTCTGCCAGCTATCAACAATCTGCTATTGTAGATAAGGCCACTCGCGAAAAAGACCCGAACAATCGCTTCATAACTAGGGGGCCACGCATTCGATTAAGCCCGGAACAAGTACGCGATCAAGCCCTGGCTTGGTCCGGATTATTGAGTGAAAAACTAGGCGGCCCTAGCGTTATGCCGGAGCAACCTGATGGGGTTTGGAATGCGCCTTATAGTGGTATGAAATGGGAAAAAAGTAGTGGTGAAGAACAATGGAGGCGCTCACTGTATACCTATTGGAGACGCAGCAGTCCCTATCCTACGATGGTGACCTTTGATGCGGGAACGCGCGATATTTGCCTTTCGCGTCGGATCCGCACGAACACGCCTATGCAAGCACTGAATACCCTGAATGATCCCGTATTCTTAGAGGCATCGCAATTTTTTGCGCGCAAATACCCGGAGAATGGGTTGCGTTT
The DNA here is from genome assembly GCA_903960725.1 of uncultured Cytophagaceae bacterium. Lineage (GTDB taxonomy): Bacteria > Bacteroidota > Bacteroidia > Cytophagales > Spirosomataceae > Aquirufa. The sequence goes on from CAJCBY010000181.1 coordinate 941, forward strand.
TATTGAAAAAAGCTATGCTGATTTATTTGGCAGAAAAATTGCCCCGAAAAAAGCGGAAACATTAGGTACTTTTTACACGCAGACTCTGGCGTATTACCAAGCGCACCCGAAAGAAACGTTGGCCTTTTTAAAGATTTGTCCGGATAACGATGTTCCGCCTAATCCAGCTAATTTAGTCGCCAAAACCTTAGTGGCTAACGCCCTATTTAACATTGATGAAAGCATAAATAAACCTTAAAACTGATGAAAGAATCTATCCCACGCAGAGACTTTTTAAAAGCTAGTTCCGCACTGATCGGAACCAGCCTGTTAACAAACAACAACATGAAAAAAATCGCACCCAAAGCCGGCGAAATCACCCTAGGCCATGGCTCATTTAGATATAAAGTAGTGCCCAATTGGGGCATTTTGGACGCTGGAAAAAATCCCGTGAACGACTGCCATGAAATGGTGGAAGACGCGAAAGGCCGATTGTTTATGCTCACAAACGAGGTGAAAAATAACGTCCTCATTTACGATAAATCCGGCAAACTGCTCGACTCCTGGGGACATTCTTATCCAGGTGCGCACGGTTTAACCATCTTAAATGAAGGAGGAGAACAGTTTTTATTGATCTGTGATAACAATCGTCATCAAGTCATTAAAACGGATTTAAAGGGCCGCGAAATTTTCAAAATTGAATATCCGAAAGAGACCGGCGTTTACGATCATCCCCATCAGTTTGTTCCCACAGAAACAGCGGTTAATCCAAAGAACGGCGACATCTATGTGGCCGATGGTTACGGGTCAAATTACATCATTCAATACGATTCAAAAGGCCGTTATATCCGACATTTTGGCGGGTATAGCGCTGTTTACGATGATAATAAGTTCAATTGCTGCCACGGGGTTTTAGTAGACACTCGCGATCCCAATAACTGGACTTTATTAGTGACGGACCGAGTAAATAACAGTTTTAAACGATTCACTTTAGACGGGAAATTTATCACCCGTTACCACTTGCCTGGCTCCTTTGTTTGCAGACCTGTTCTGCACGGGGATCATATTTTAGCCGCTAGTTTTCGGAGTACGGATGCCTCCTGGCCGGGTTCAGGGTACATTCAAATTTTAGATAAAAATATGAAAGTCGTTTCGACTCCTGGTGGTTCGGAACCTATCTATAAAAATGGCATTTTGCAGAAGCAGGTCAAAGACGACGAACACAAAGTTTTCATCCACCCGCACGATGTCTATGCAGATTCTGACGAAAATATCTATGTGCCACAGTGGGCATCTGGAAAAACTTATCCGATCAAATTAGAACGAATTGGCTAAATGGTGATCGCGGAGGCAGGCCAGTCATGGCTCATTTTTTGGGGACATTTCCATCCGATGCTGGTGCATTTGCCCATCGGAATGTTCTTCATGGCCGGGATTTTACATTTTTTCTATGCGCAGAAGCAGCCGTCTGCCCAGCCAATTGTAGTTCAAATTTTAATCTGGACGTCCGCATTTTCAATAATCTCCGCAGCCATGGGTTGGTCGCTGGCACAATCCGGCGAATACGATCCCGGGACATTGCAAATTCACCAGTGGCTTGGGGTGAGCACTTGCTTGCTATCGGTAGGTTTAACCTACGTCATGCGCGCTGGCATGTCTATTCGACTAACTAACCTCCTTTTTATACTAGGTTTGCTTTGCCTCACCATCACTGGACACTATGGAGGTAATTTAACGCATGGCTCTGATTATTTGGCGGCAAGTTTACCCGCGCCTGCTCGTGAAATGCTGGGGATAGAAGTGGAGAAAGACGCCGAAGAAGTACCTAAAATCACTAACCTAAAAGAAGCCGTCGTTTATACGCAACTGGTAAAACCGATTTTAACCCAGCGTTGCATTTCCTGCC
>CAJCBY010000182.1 GCA_903960725.1 uncultured Cytophagaceae bacterium
AGCAACCGTAATCGAGAGTCAAGCAGTAATGATCTCTAACAAGTCATTAACAGCGGAGAAAAATAGCATTTTAGAGAAGTTACTTTTTAGAATAGATACGGTTCAAAGAGGCCAAAACGCAAAGTACGTAGTGCTAAACGTACAAGAACAAAACATCGAAAAAGTAACTGCTTTGTTACCTGGTATGAAATCACCTTCGGTTTTGCCATTAACAACCAAAGGCTGGTTCTCGCTACATTCTGTGATAGAAGAGAATGATTTTTGGAATATTATTGAGAATTTACGCGACGCTGGAGCCGAGGGTATTTTAGTTTTACCAATTGAAAAAATGATTCTTTAATCATGTTTACACAGATCAATTATCCTTCTCGATTAGAATATGCAGCTATTTGTCAACGTCCTTCTTTAGAACAAGGGCAATTAGATGCTTTAATTTCGGATGTATTTAGTCAAGTTAAATTGAGAGGCGATCAAGCCTTACGTGATTTAACAGCTACTTACGAGAAAAGAGTAATTACAGATATTCTGTATAGTGCAGAAGAAATTGATGTATTAGCTGCACAAACGGATGTCGCATTACAAGAGGCTATTGACCACGCCTATGCTAATATTTATGCTTTTCACGCTGCTCAAAAATTAGTTCCGACTAAAATTGAAATAAACCCTGGTGTTCTATGTTGGCAAAAGGCCACAGGTATTGATAAAGTAGGAATCTATATCCCTGGAGGAACTGCTCCCCTATTTTCAACTGTTTTGATGTTAGCTATTCCGGCTCTCATCGCAGAATGTCAGCAGGTGGTTCTTTGTACTCCAGCAGTTCACCCAGCTATATTCTATGCTGCTAAAAAATGCGGTGTAACCAAGATGGCCAAAGTAGGCGGTTCACAAGCTATTGCAGCTTTGAGCTTAGGTACGGAGAGTGTACCTGCCGTTTATAAAATATTTGGTCCAGGTAATCAATATGTAACAGCTGCTAAAATGTATGCTAACCGATTAGGCATTGCCATTGATATGCCGGCTGGCCCATCAGAAGTTGCCGTTTATGCTGACGAGACAGCAAATCCTGCCTACATCGCCTCCGATTTGTTATCACAGGCTGAACACGGTGCAGATTCACAGGTTATTTTAATTAGCACGTCCTCGGCCATTGTGGAGCAAACTATGGCTGAAATCACATCCCAATTAGCTGAATTACCAAGAAGAGACTTGGCTGAAAAAGCACTAACAAACTCGAAATTTGTCTTAGTGAATACTTCAGCAGAGGCTATTGACTTATTAAACGAATACGCAGCAGAACACTTGATTTTGGCTTGTGATGATGCGGAAGGATTTTCCGAAAATATCAGAAATGCGGGATCCATATTTCTAGGAAACTATACACCCGAGTCAGCAGGGGATTATGCCTCAGGAACAAATCATACCTTGCCTACTAATGGATTTGCGCGAGCTTATTCAGGTGTAAATTTAGATTCGTTTACGAAGAAGATCACCTTACAGTCAATTTCGAAACAAGGATTAGAAGCATTAGGCAAAACAATCATTGATATGGCAGAAGCGGAATCTTTACAAGCTCACGCGAATGCGGTTAAAATTAGATTAAACTAAATATGAATTTCGAAAACTTCATATTACCCCATATTTGGAACCTAAAACCTTATTCATCTGCTAGAGATGAGTTTAAGGGTAAAGAGGGTGTATTTTTAGATGCAAATGAGAATCCACTAGGTTCAGGCTTGGTAGAAAATTGGAATCGCTATCCAGATCCTTTACAATTAGCCATCAAAGAACAATTATCAGAGATTAAATCATGCAAAACGGATCAAATATTCCTAGGAAATGGATCCGATGAGGCAATTGATCTAATTATGCGTATGACCTGTCAATCAGGTGTGCACAATATCATTTTATGCCCTCCTACTTATGGAATGTATGAAGTGAGTGCATCGATTAATCACATCGAACAGCGAAAAGTTAGTCTAACGAAGCAATATCAATTAGATGTAGAAGGTATTTTAAAGACTATTAATTCAAATACGCGGCTACTTTTTATTTGTTCACCTAATAATCCGACTGGAAATAAACTGAATCGATCAGACATTTATACTTTAATTGAATCCTTTAAATCAGGCTTTGTCATCATTGATGAAGCCTACATAGATTTTTCTGACGAACCTAGTTTCATCATGGAATTAGCTAAGTATCCACAGGTAATTGTGATGCAAACGCTGTCCAAAGCCTATGGATTAGCGTCCCTTCGCCTAGGAATGGCCTTTGCACACTCTAGCATCATAAGTTTACTGAATAAGATTAAGCCTCCATATAACATTGGAGGGGCGACTCAAGAGATCGTTCACAAAGCTTTAGCTAATACGTCTTTTAAAGAGGAGGCGGTCAAATCAATCTTATCAGAACGATCTCGCTTAATCGAAGGCTTAGAAAATATACCTGAAGTCATTCATATTTTTCCGTCTGATGCTAACTTTATTCTAGTACAATTTAAACGTGCGAATGACTTATTTCATTTCTTAATTGAGGCCAAATTGATCACTAGAAACCGTAGTTCGGTCGCTTTATGTGAAGATTCTATTCGGATTACGATTGGTATGTCAGAAGAAAACGATAAATTAGTTCGTCTTATCCAACAGTTCTACTCGGCTTAACATGTTAAAACGCGTTCTCATTTTCTTATTTTTCATTACTTGCGTGTTTGAAACGAGGGCACAGATGAAAGATTGGGCAGCAGGATTTAGAGTGGGAGAACCAGGAGGCTTCATGTTAAAACGTTACCTACCTAGTGGCAAAAATGCAGTAGAAGTTAATTTTGGATCTTATGGGGGACTTTGGGGTACAAATCGTGCCTACCAGGATGGTAATTTCCAAAATATTGGTTTTGCAATCAACGCATTGTATTTATGGCAACGCCCCACACTAGTCAATTCAGATTTACATTATTACTACGGCGCAGGTCCACAGTTCGTCTCTAGAAATTTATTTACCAATAATTCAATCTATCCAGAAACAAAACGAGGACTAGGAGCTGCGGGCATAGCAGGAATGGAATATTTCCCCATTGATGCACCTAATCTATCCTTCTTTGCGGAGGTAGGTCTGTACTCAGAAATTTTACCAAATCCATTTTTCCTTCATATACAAGGCGGACTTGGAGTAAAAGTTAATTTTTAATGGGGATGTAGCTCAGTTGGCTAGAGCGCTTGCATGGCATGCAAGAGGTCGTCGGTTCGAGACCGATCTTCTCCACATTTATAAACGATCTTTAAAAGATTCGTATCCGAAAGATTTATAGAGGTGAAACGCTCCTTTAGCATCTAGTTTACCTATACTTGGTAAGTTTACTCCATTGAAAGTTGTCGTTTTCACCATCGTGTAGTGAATCATATCTTCAAGGATAATCTCATCTCCTATTTGAAGTTCTTTTTCAAAGGAATAGTCACCATAAAAATCCCCTGCTAAACAGGTCATTCCTCCGAATCGGTAGGTCGGTTTTCCTTGTTCAGGTTCTGAATTTGCCCCTCTAATTCGTGGCTTATAAGGCATCTCTAAGGTATCAGGCATATGCGCAGCAAAAGAAACATCTAATATAGCCACCGTAATTCCAGCAGACTCAACAATATCAAGAACGGTTGATTTTAAAAATCCTGTTTGCCATCCTACCGCTGATCCTGGCTCAAGGATAATCTGTAGGTTGGGGTATCTTTGGCAAAATCCCTTTAATAAGGCAATTAGATGATCGACATCATAATCAGCGCGTGTAATCAAATGACCACCGCCTAAATTCAACCACTTCAAACGAAGCAATAAATCGCCAAATTTTTCTTCAATTACCGCTAAGGTTCGTTCTAAAACAAAAGAATCATTCTCGCAAAGCGTATGTGAATGCAAGCCTTCAATTCCCACAGGCAAATCCCCTAAATCAGCACGGCGAATACCTAATCGAGAACCAGCAATACACGGATTATACATTTCAGTTTCGACTTCAGCATATTCTGGGTTAATACGCAATCCACAAGAAATTCCTGTAGCATGTGCTCGTTCCTTATATCGCTGGTACTGATTCAGTGAATTAAATGTAATGTGACCTGCATAAGTTGAAAGTTCATTCCATTCCGCTTCTAAATAGGCGGGCGAATAAACATGAGGCTTCACTCCCATTTCCTCAAAAGCTAGACGTGCTTCATGTAATGAACTAGCTGTAGCGCCTGCTAAATACTGTTTTACCAATGGAAACTCATGGTAAAAAGAAAACCCTTTTAAAGCACAAATAATTTCGACACCCGCCTCCTGTTGAACTCGTTTAAGAAGTTCTAAGTTTGCTTTCAATAAATTTTCCTCCAATACATAACAAGGAGATGGAATCGAAGGATAATAGGTCATCTTAATATTCGTGAGGTAAAGTGATATTGTGTTGTTCCTCCCAAGGTAAACCATGGATATTCAACAACTCCATAAATGGATCAGGGTTAAATTCTTCTACATTAAATACCCCTGGAGCAAACCAAGAGCCATCGATCATTAAAGATGCACCAATCATTGCAGGAACACCAGTCGTATAACTTACCCCTTGTGCCTGAACCTCTTGATAACAATCAGCGTGATGGCAGTTATTCCAAACATAGTAAGTAGCGTCTTTGCCATCTTTAATGCCTTTAATTTGGCAACCAATAGAGGTTTGACCTGAATAATTCTCACCAAGGGTCCCTGGTTCAGGAAGAACTGCCTTTAAGAACTCCAAAGGAACGATATCCATTCCATTGAATTTAATAGGAGCAATCGATGTCATACCCACATTTTGTAACACCTCTAAGTGAGTCAAATAAGCTTGACCAAAGGTCATCCAGAAACGCGCACGCTTCAATGTAGGGAAATTTTTCGTTAGGGACTCTAACTCTTCATGGTACAATACATACGACTCTTTAGGCCCAATATTCGGGTAATCAATAGGCTTGTGAATCGACATCGGTTCGATCTCAATCCATTCACCATTTTCCCAATATTTACCTTTTTGAGTAATCTCACGGATATTAATCTCCGGGTTAAAGTTAGTAGCAAAGGCTTTCCCGTGATCCCCTGCATTACAATCAATGATATCTAAATAATGCATCTCATCGAAATAATGCTTGTTCGCGTAAGCAGTATAAACTCCAGTAACGCCTGGGTCAAAACCACAGCCTAATAAAGCCATTAAACCAGCCTTTTTAAACTTATCTTGGTAAGCCCATTGCCAAGAATATTCAAACTTAGCTACGTCTTTTGGCTCGTAATTAGCGGTATCTAAATAGTGTACACCTGCCTCTAGACAAGCATCCATAATGGTTAAATCTTGATAAGGCAATGCCACATTAATAACTAAAAAAGGCTTTTCTTCATTGAACAAGGCAACCAATTCAGGTACATTGTCTGCATCTACTTGACGGGTTTTCACGGCAGTAGGTAAACCAATAGCTGCACATTCAGCAGCAATTGCATCACATTTAGATAAAGTTCGAGAGGCTAATACAATCTCAGAAAAGGAAGACGGATTCATCGCACATTTTTTAACGACTACATTTCCAACACCACCTGCACCAATAATTACAATTTTTTTAGACATAGCTTTTTAAAAAGAAATGCAAAAATAGCACATCAATGAGTAAAAACCATATTAATTTTTAAATGGACGAATAATTTTGACCAAACGATCTTTGTAGTATTTTTGGCTTAATCGATCTTCTCTAACTCCCTTTTTTGTGCTAGCATGAATAAAGACGATATCAGGCTTTTCTTTTATAATTAAGCCTACGTGACTAATTAATCCGACTTGCCCAGTAGCAAAAAATACCCAATCCCCAATTTGAACTTCATTCAAGGATACTTCGTCTCCAAACTTAGCTTGATCCACCGTTACCCGAGGTATGGATACCTCATTTTTAAGATAAACAGTATACAAAAGACCTGAGCAATCGATTCCTTTTTTGTCTAATCCGCCATATTTGTAAGGAACACCTTTCCATTTTTGAGCGTCCGCTAAGATTGATTTAATTTCAGCAGAGGTATAATAAGACGCCTTAGGGCGATGAAAAATTCGTTTTACAAAAGAACACGAATCCAATAAAAGTACCAATATGCCTAAAAACAGGATGCGTTTACACATACACAATCTCTTTTGTTTCTACATACAAAAGTACTCCTTGAGTAACTTGATGACCCATTTCCACTAAGGTTTGTTTATAGCGATTCACCTGATCAAAATGTTCTGGTTTCTTCTTCCCTGTCTTAAAATCAATTACCTGTAAAGCGTCCCCTACTTTATTAACGCGATCTGGGCGAATAACCCGGCCATCAGGGCATAAAATATCTACTTCCTTAAAAGCTAATTGTGCCTGATTAAACAATAACTGAACTTCACTTAGTGCTAGCAAGTCATCAATTTTAGAGACATCTATTTTGCAGGTAGATCGAATAAAAGGCCAAGCCGATACATCTGGTAATTGAGCTAGTAGATGATGCAACTGATTTCCGGTTTCCCTTTTAGCAGATGCTGAAGTATATAAATCAGCTCGAGATGAATTCACTCGTAAGGCTATAGAAGGGTGATTCGTTTCTACTCTAATTTGAATACTTTTAGACATCCTGTTTGCTGCATTATACTCCAATTTGGGAAGCATGTTTGGGGATGTAAAATGATAATATTCGGATCCCCAAGCAGTATCTGTCTTGA
>CAJCBY010000183.1 GCA_903960725.1 uncultured Cytophagaceae bacterium
ACCATGAATTCTTGGAAGTCAATCGAGTTGTCCGCGTGAGAACCACCGTTTAAGATGTTCATCATCGGAACTGGTAACGTGTTTGCATTAACGCCACCGATGTAACGGTATAAAGATAAGCCTGCTTCTTGTGCTGCTGCTTTTGCTACTGCCAAAGAAACACCTAGAATCGCGTTTGCGCCTAATTTGCTTTTGTTAGGAGTTCCGTCTAATTCAATCATGATGTTATCGATCATGTTTTGCTCAGATACTTCTAAACCCCAAAGTTCTTCTGCAATCGCTGTATTTACGTTCTCAACTGCTTTTAAAACACCCTTTCCTACGTAAACTGATTTGTCTTCGTCACGAAGTTCAACTGCTTCGTGGATACCTGTAGAAGCTCCAGATGGAACTGCTGCACGTCCAAAAGCACCGTCTTCAGTCTTGATATCCACCTCAATCGTTGGATTTCCGCGTGAATCTAAAATTTGTCTTGCGTGTACATACTGTATTGCACTCATCGTATTATAGTTGTTTTGATTAAAGAATTACTAACTTATTGGCTAAATTGCCCTGCAAAATAACGTAAATTTTGCCTAAAATCCGTATTAAAGTCATGAAAATTCGCATCGTTTCTCTGTCATTGATCATTCTTTCACTACTGAATCTCAGTACGTTTGCCCAAAATGTAGACGTTGACGCCTTCGAAAAGAAGATCAAAGAGACGCCGAACGCTTATTTGCTGGACGTTCGTACCTCAGGTGAATTTGGAGGAGGACATTTGCCAAAGGCGATGAACATCGACTTTCGCTCCCCAGATTTCAACGCCAAGGTCGCGCAACTTTCTAAAGATAAACCCGTCCTTATCTACTGTCTTTCCGGCGGGCGCTCTGCCCAGGCTGCAGAACAAATGCGTGCGGCTGGATTTCAAGTAACGGAAATGAAAGGGGGCTATTTGAAGTGGACAACACGCCTAAAGCCTTTAGAGGGTGTGCCCGATGTCAAGCATGATGCGGCTTGGAATTTGGCCGACTTCAAAAAAGAAATCGCTTCATCAGACGCCGTTGTGGTCGATTTTTATGCCAAATGGTGTGCGCCTTGTTTGAAAATGATGCCCACTGTCGATAAATTAGCTGAAGAATTCAAAGGGCGCGTAACGGTTTTAAAGGTCGAAGCAGACGGCAACCAGGCCATCATGCAAGCCTACGGAATAGACGAAATCCCGAGTTTCATCGTCTTCTCCAAAGGGGAGTTGATCACCAAAACATCGGGATTCCGGGAAGAGGCCGCCTTAAAAGAACTTTTTACTGCGACCAAGAAGTAGGCTGACGCTCCCAACGGTGCGCGCGCAACTCCTCTACTAATTCTGTTGATAAACCGCGTCCATCCGAAGTGGCGGTATTACTTTCTACGTGTTTGATCTTACGCATTCCTGGAATGATCGTGCCCACATCTGGGTTCGACAGTATGAAACGCAAAGCCATTTCAGGCAAATCCATTCCTTCAGGAACTAGTGGTTTCAACGCATTCGCGTGATTCACACTCGAAATCAAATTCTCTGGAACGAAATACGTCGAACGCCAATCATTCGCCGGGAATGTCGTTTCATAGGTCATCAACCCCGTCAAACTTCCCTCATCAAAAGGAACACGCGCAATCACACCCACGTCTAATTTCTTACACAATGGGAATAAGTGATCTTCTGGGTTTTGGTCAAAAATATTATAAATCACCTGAACAGAAGAAATCAATCCGGTTTCCAAAGTCTGCAGGCAATTGTTTGGCTCCCAACGGTTCACCGAAACTCCCC
>CAJCBY010000184.1 GCA_903960725.1 uncultured Cytophagaceae bacterium
AAATCATCCTCTGCGAGCAAAGAAGGATACAATCGAACGCCAATGAACGCAATAAACAACGGCAACATGGCTATCGTTAAATACATCGCACCTGCCGCAATACTCGCTTTAGCAGCGATTTTTTCATTTTTCGCAGACATTACGCGTTGAAAAATATCTTGCTGTGGAATAGACCCAAAACCAATGGTGATCCAAGCAGCCCCATAAACCAACCAATCTTTCCAGGTATTTTCAACGGGTATGGCCCGGAAGAAATTTTTAGGTTGCGAGGAGAGGAGTTGGTTGAAATCTGGGACTTTGGCCCACAATAAATAGGCTAAAATAAGAAGCCCTACGATTAAGATGATATTATGGAAAAAATCGGTCACGGAGATCGACCACATGCCGCCTAACAGGGTGTAAGCCATCACTAAAAGGGCGCCAATGATGATTCCCACTTCGATGGAAATAGGCAACAAAAGATGCATGGTAAGGCCTAAAGCCACTAATTGTGCGGAGATCCATCCAAAATAAGAGGGAATCATAATGACCGCCGATAGCTTCTCAGAAAAAGCCCCAAACCGTAAACGAAAATAATCACTAAAGGTCAATACAGGCAAGGAATACAGTTTTCGAGCATAAATGGCCCCCACTAAAAACAAGCCCACAGCCGCCCCGAAAGGCTCTTCAATAATCGCTAACACCCCGCCATGTACAAATTCACGAGGCGCCCCAAGTACAGTTTCGGACCCAAACCAAGTCGCAAACGTCACCATCGTCGCTAACACAAAGGGCAAAGAACGCCCCGCCAAAACGAAATCTTTCGTGGTTTGTACCTTTTTACTGGCCCACCAACCCACGGCAAGATTCAACGCCAAATAGAAAATAACGAAAGCTACGAGCATTCTTTGATTAAAATGTGTCCAAAAATACGAAAACCTTTTACCTTTATCATATGAAAAATATAGCCTTTTTATTCATGCTAGCTTTAGCAGGTTGCCAAAGCTCCCATTTGCAAAACGCCTTCACCGAATCGAGCCTCGCTCAACGTTCCAGCGGCGTCATGATCAAGGAACTAGCCACTGGAAAAGTCCTTTTTGAGCAAAACGCGGACCACTATTTCATGCCAGCCTCGAACACGAAACTCTTGACATTTCTCCAAGCGAATCGATTTTTAGGCAATCAAATCCCCTCCTTTAAATACCGTGAAACAAAAGATACCCTCTTTTTCTGGGGAACTGGCGACATCAGCAACTTACACCCTACCTTAAAAAACACCGCCTTACACGATTTTTTAACGGCTTCCTCGAAAGTTTTAGTCTACGCTTCCCCTTTAAAAATCCAGCCCGTCTTGGGTCTTGGCTGGGCTTGGGATGATTATAACGACTATTATTCTGCAGAAATTTCTGACATGCCCTTGTATGGAAACGTAGTCAATTTCACTGCTTCAGAACGTCGATGGAACATTATGCCAGACGTCTTTTCCGCAGTCTCTAAGACAGGAACTACGCTGGACGTACGCCGCAATCGCCTGAAAAACGAGTTCACTTTACCCGAGTTGAAGACCGAAAAATACGGTTCACAAGATGTCCCATTTATGACGTCCCCGCAAATGACCGCCTTTTTGTTAACCGATACCTTACATAAATCGGTCGAAACGATGCCGCTCGCTGTACATCCAGACGCCCGAATTTTCTATGCCGGCAAACTGGATAGTTTGTATATCTCGTTGATGCACCAAAGTGACAATGCCGTCGCCGAACAGCTTTTACTGATGATTGCGGCTGAAAAAGGCTGGGAGCCTAGCCTGGTAATTGAGAATTTGATGAAGGAACCTGGCAATGAATTTTTAAAAGATATCCGCTGGGTTGATGGTTCAGGCCTCTCCCGATACAATTTATTTAGGCCAAAGGATTTGATCTATATTTTGGAAAACCTCGCCAAAGAAGTAGCCCCAGATCGCCTCTACACCCTCTTACCAGAAGCCAGTAAATCAGGCACGCTCAGAAACATTCAAAACGTAAATGACGGAGTGCGCATTTGGGCAAAATCGGGTTCCTTTGGGAATACCTACAACCTGTCCGGTTATTACTTGACCAAAGAAGGAAAAACCCTAGCCTTCTCCGTGATGTCTAATCTAGGCAACACGACAGTTAAGGAGATTAAGCAATCGGTGGTGGAGTTTTTGAGGGAAATACATTAAATGAATGGTAAATGGTGAGTGGTGAATGATAAATGTTTCACTCCGGACTAAGCTGCATAGCAGCGACTAAATCGCATCGCGATGACTAAGACGTAGTCGACTAAGTCCGCAGGACGACTATCGTAAAAACTTGCGATAAATTAGATAGCTAACTAGGACAAACCCCACCACATAAACCACGCTCCCCAGATTAGTCACTAAGGTTCCAATCAGGAATAGGGTAGAGATGGTCACTAAAATCCACGGTAAAACGGGATATCCCCACGCTAAATAAGGTCGTTTTAAATTAGGCTCCGTCACCCGAAGGCGCAATAAGGACGAGAATCCAGCTAAATAACTAGCCACAAAAAAGAAGGTCGCGATGTCCGAGAGACGTTCGTTAATTTCTTTACCAGCTAACAGAAACAGGCAAGCTGCGAAGACGGTTAGGTGAGTGGCTGTTGTGGGGGAGCCGGCTGCATTTACTCTTTCAGCTTGTTTGAAAAATAGTCCATCGCGGCTCATCGAATAGATCACGCGGGGGGCGAACATTACTTGGGTATTCAAAATTCCTAGAATACTGAGCATTAAAAATACGGTAATCCAGCGACCCATGTCCGCGCCAAAAAGTGCTTTCATGGTATCCGCCGCTGCTAACTTGCTCGAAGAAAGGGTTTCTAAAGGCAGACTATACAGGATCCCAATATTGATGCATAGATAAATAACTGCTACGATGATGACGCCGATGAACATGGATTTGGGCATCGATTTGACCGGATCCTTATTCTCTTCTGTGAAATAGCTTGCCGTGTGCCAGCCGTCAAAGGCATAAAAAATGGATAAAAGGGCGGTCATGATGCCGGTGGTGAGGGGAAGTCCGGTAGGTGCTTTGGCCTGTTCCGTAAAAACTCCACCGCCGCCATACAAGAAACAGATGGCAATGAAAATGACTAGAGCTACGGCTTTAATGCCACTGAGCCATTCTTGCGATTTGCCTGCCATGACCACGCCCAATTGATGGAAAAACCACAAAAGGGCTAAAATGCCGATGGCGCAATAGACTAAAAAGGGGCTTAAGGAGGGGAAAATGATGATCAAATATTCACTAAAGGTATAAGAACCAAAACCCAGGGCGGTCACGGTGCCTAGCCAGCTAGTTAGTCCCACGAGAAAACCGATATAGCGGCCAAAGGCGCGTTCGGCGTAGATGTACCAAGAGCCTGCTTTAGGAATGGATAAACTTAATTCTAATAAGCAGCTAACGCCTAATAAGGCGTAAATGGCCACGAGAACCCATAAAAGAATGATTAGACTGGGGTCATGCAAGGAGGCCGCGATAGGTCCAGGTTTGCGTAAGATACCGGTTCCTACTGTTCCCCCGATGGTAACTGCAACGCCAAAAGTCGTTCCTAAGACTTTCCAGAGCTTATTTTCCATGCAAGATGTATTGGCCCACGGTAGGGAAGTGGTCGGAGTATTTGATATTTCTCAGGGTTTGGAAATTAGTCGCTTTCCATTCCTTAGAGAAGAATTGATTGTCGATGCGCACTAAATAGGGGCTGCGATTTAAGGTAAAGCCAAAACCAGATCCAGCTTCTTCAAACGAATTTTGCAAGCGTTCGCGAATGGTTCCGTAGGCCCAGCCAGAAGGAGTTTCGTTCAAATCGCCCACCACTAGGGTTGGGTAAGGGCTTTTTTGGATGAGGCGATTGATTTGATCCATCTCCTTATTGTGCTCAATAAAGCCTTTACGAAGGGAGGAAATGATTCCGCGGCCTTCTTTTTGGGCATCTGTATAATCCTGAAGACGAATTTTCGACGTCATTTTATTCACGCGAATGCCCATAGACCAAAGCTGCATATTGATCACCCGAATCGTGTCCTTGTCTTTGACAATATCCGTTAACAGGTATCCGTTCGCGGAATTTTCGAATTGCTCGCCTTCCTCATGAATGATGGGGTATTTTGAGAATACCACTAATCCCATTTTCTCGTGTGTGTCAAAAAGCTGTTTTTTCAGCGGAATAAAGGCGTAATGCGGATATTTTTCCTTCAAGAAAGAGACCGTGTGAAACGCTTTTCGATCAGAATGGGAATAGAATTCTTGGAAGCATTTGATGTCTGCGTCGTAATCGCGGAGGAATTTTTTCAGGTCCTCTAATTGCTCTTTTTTG
>CAJCBY010000185.1 GCA_903960725.1 uncultured Cytophagaceae bacterium
GGTTTGTTTGAATCAACCACCAATCTCTGCTCTCTATTCGCAATTTCCCAAGCCATGTAGAACACTAAACGGCCTACTTTTTGGATTTGGTCAAATTCGATCTTATCTACCTCGTCACCTGGCATGTGGTAATCATCGTGAACTCCGTTGAAGAAGAAGGCCACTGGAATACCGAATTTAGCAAAGTTGTAGTGGTCTGAGCGGTAGTAGAAACGGTTCGGATCGTTCGGGTCATTAAAACGGAAGTCTAATTCTAAACCTACGTGTTTCTTGTTTTGCTCTACTAACACCTCGCGTAATTGAGATGATAATTTATCAGAACCGATCTCGTAAATATAATCTGGCTTTCCTTTGTGCTCGTCATCGTAACGACCAGTCATATCCGTATTTAAATCTACAACTGTATTCTTTAATGGGAATAAAGGGTGATTTGCGTACCACTCAGAACCCAAAAGACCTTTTTCTTCGCCTGTCACCGTCATGAATAAAATGCTACGACGTGGACGCTTTCCTTCTGCTGCTGCTTTACCGAAAGCCTCCGCTAATTCCATTACCGTTACGGTTCCTGAACCATCGTCGTTTGCTCCATTGTTGATTTGGCCGTCTGCTGAAACACCGATGTGATCGTAGTGAGCCGTTAAAACAACGATCTCTTCTTTCTTATCCGTTCCTTCTAGGTAGCCTACGACATTGTAGGTGTCCACTGGCTTCTCTGTTCTTTCGATGGTTAATTCGATGGGAGCTGCTTTGAATTTAGACGCAACTGATTTTTTCGCTGCACCTAATGAAGCCTTGTAAGCAAGTAATTCAGCTTCGGTTGTCCCTAACATTTCCGCTGCTGATTCAGAGGAGATTAGTAAAACAGGCGCTTCGTTTGCGGCAGAAACGGCATCAGCAAAGGCCATGCGCTCATTTCCAAAACGTTGCATCATCACTTGACGTTGACGTACCTGATTGCCAAAAGCTTTTCCATCACGATCTGCGATCAAAATCAATCCTTTGGCTCCGGCGTCTTGTGCACGCTTTAATTTCTCTTTCCAACCGTCGCCTTTACCGAAAACGGATGGAGATTTAGTTCCTGAAAGCACGTAATTGCCAGAAGCATCTTTTGATTCTCCTTCGAAAGCTAACACGTATTTTCCTTTCGCATTTAATTTATCAAAATCCGTGAAGCCACCTTGTTGAATGCCGAATCCAACAAAAACAACCGGGAATTTTGAATTAGCCGGTACTGGCGCCAAGGCGCTTGCCATAAAATCACCTAAGTATTCATATTTCTTGCCTTTAACAGCTAGCGAAACATTCGTCCAAGAGCGGTTTACTAGGTCCACTTTTTGGAAATAAGACCCATTCACTGGCGCGATGCCTGATTTCTTAAAGGAGTCTGCAATGTAGTTTGCGGCCACTAATTGTTCCGCCGAACCCGTATTACGACCCTTTAAGCTATCTGAAGCGATAAAAGTCAAGTGTTTTTTCAGATCATCCGCTCTGATGGACAGCGCGTAAGGAACTGGATCTCCCTGAGCGATCGCACTCATCGGGATAAATTTAGCTGCTAATAATAGCCCTAAAACGTAGATGTTAGTTTTTTTCATTTGTTGAAACAAAATTTAAGAAAGCGAAGTTAAGAATCTAAAAATAAATCGCTAAAAAAAGATTAAATTTGTGGCGATTTTCTTATCCAAATTCTCAACATTCATGACCTTAAATTACACTTATCAGGAAGACTTCTCTTTACGTCACAACAATTCGGATACGGCTGACATAGCTGCTATGCTGAAGACCATAGGCGTAGACAGTTTAGACACCCTTATTCAACAAACGGTACCTGAAAAAATTCGCTTAGCACAAGGGCTTCGTTTGCCAGAACCGAAATCAGAATTCGCGTTCTTACGTGATTTTAAACAGGTGATGGGCCAAAACCAGATCTTCAAATCACACATCGGTTTAGGTTACTCGGACACGATTGTGCCTACGGTCATTTTGAGAAATATTTTAGAAAATCCTTCTTGGTATACGGCTTATACGCCTTACCAGGCAGAAATCGCACAAGGTCGTTTGGAAATGTTATTGAACTACCAAACGATGATCATCGACCTAACCGGCATGGAATTAGCGAACGCATCCCTTCTAGATGAAGGAACGGCAGCAGCTGAAGCGATGACGATGTTGTATGGACAGCGTCCAGCAGAGCGCAATCAAGCTGAGGCTTATTTCGTATCTGACTTATCCCTTCCACAAACGATAGACTTGTTAAAAACACGTGCAGAACCGATTGGTATCGAAATCGTCGTGGGCGACCACCGTACTTTCGATGTAACAGACGCGCGTTTCTATGGAATGATGTTACAATACCCAGCTTCGAATGGCGAGGTATTTGATTATAGCGCTTTAATCGCTGCAGCAAAAGAGAACGGATTACAAGTGGTTGTGGCAGCTGATTTATTAGCCTTGACTTTATTAACGCCTCCAGGCGAAATGGGTGCTGATGCAGTCGTGGGTGTATCACAGCGTTTCGGGGTACCGATGGGCTTTGGTGGACCACACGCTGGTTTCTTTGCTACGAAAGAAAAATACAAGCGCAATATTCCGGGTCGTATCATCGGTGTTTCAGTGGACGCAGAAGGAAACCGCGCTTTACGTATGGCGCTTCAAACACGCGAGCAACATATTCGCCGCGAAAAAGCGACGTCTAATATCTGTACGGCGCAAGTATTGCTTTCCATCATGGCCGCATCTTACGCGATCTACCACGGCCCAACCGGCTTGAAGAAAATCGCCGAAAAGGTCTACGGCTTAACGGAATTACTAGCGGTTAACTTACGCAAACTAGGTTTCACTTTAGTGAACACACACCATTTCGATACACTAACGATTGAGACGGGTGCGCAAACGTCGGACTTACGTGTTTTGGCAGAAAAAGCAGAACGTAACTTACGTTACACGGCTACTACGACGAGCATCTCGTTAGATCAGACGACGCAAGAAGCTGATGTAATCGAAATCATTTCGTTCTTCGAGACGTTAAAAGGAGCGAAAACATCAGAGAAAAATGTTGCCTGGTCAATCCCAGCGGCACTAACACGTACGTCGGCTTACTTAACGCACAGCGTATTCAATAAATACCATTCCGAGCACGGTATGTTGCGTTATTTAAAGTCATTAGAGTCAAAAGATCTATCGATGGTTCATTCGATGATCTCTTTGGGTTCTTGCACAATGAAATTGAATGCAACGACGGAAATGATTCCGGTGACTTGGCCAGAATTAGGCAAGATTCACCCATTCGCGCCGGCGTCTCAGACGAAAGGCTACCAGCAAATGGTCGCTGAATTAAATGATTGGTTATGTGAAATCACGGGCTTCGCTAAAATGTCGATGCAACCGAACTCTGGCGCTCAAGGTGAGTATGCTGGTTTAATGACCATTCGTGCATACCACGCGTCTCGCGGCGATCACCACCGTGACATTGCGATTATTCCATCATCAGCACACGGAACGAACCCTGCTTCTGCAGTAATGGCGGGAATGAAGGTAATCGTCTCCCCTTGTGATGCGAACGGAAATATCGATGTAGCTGATTTGAAGGCCAAAGCCTTAGAACACAAAGACAACCTATCTTGCCTAATGGTTACTTACCCAAGTACCCACGGAGTATTCGAGGAGACGATCCAAGAAATTTGTGAGATCATCCACGAAAATGGAGGTCAAGTCTATATGGACGGTGCGAACATGAACGCACAGGTAGGATTAACTTCCCCTGCACGCATCGGAGCAGACGTTTGTCACTTGAACTTACATAAGACTTTCTGTATTCCTCACGGTGGAGGTGGCCCAGGCATGGGACCTATCGGCGTGGCTCCACAGTTAGTTCCATTCCTGCCAGGACACGTACATGACGGAACTTCGGGTGCCGTTTCTGCGGCTCCAGTAGGATCTGCTAGTATTTTGGCAATATCCTACGCTTACATCGCCATGATGGGAGGAAAAGGCTTAACAACGGCAACAGAAATTGCGATCTTAAATGCGAACTACATCAAGGCGCGTTTAGAAAAAGAATTTCCTATCCTATATACAGGTTCACAAGGACGTTGCGCACACGAGATGATCGTGGATTGCCGTCCGTTCAAATTATCCGCTGGCGTTGAGGCAGAGGATATCGCAAAACGTTTAATGGATTACGGTTTCCACGCGCCTACCCTTTCATTCCCGGTAGCTGGAACCTTGATGATCGAACCTACGGAGTCAGAAAACAAAGACGAATTAGACCGTTTCTGCGATGCATTATTAAGCATTCGTGCAGAAATACGTGAGATCGAGGAAGGAAAAGCAGACAAAGCTTCGAACGTGTTAAAGCACGCACCACATACACAATCGGCCGTATTATTAGGCGATTGGGATCGTCCTTACTCACGCGAGAAAGCGGTATTCCCGCTGGCGTATGTAAAGTCGAACAAGTTTTGGCCTACCGTTTCTCGCATCGACTCCGCTTATGGCGATCGCAACTTAGTTTGCGCTTGCGAGCCGATGGAGAGTTATATGTAGCATTTGATTATTGAGTATGGCTTAGGCGGCCGCATATATAGTCTCATTTATAAAAAGGTGGATCCCCATAAGGTCCACCTTTTTTACATAAATAAAATATAGTATGCTTGCATAACATAATTCCTTTTATTTATATTTACACATCGAGATTTAAAAACGTAGATATGAATCGTGCCATTAAAAAAGTAGCCATTTTAGGCTCAGGAATTATGGGCTCCAGAATAGCCTGTCATTTCGCAAACATTGGGGTTCAGGTCCTTCTTTTGGACATTGCACCACAGACTTTGAGCCCAGAGGAAGAGGCCAAAGGTCTTCGTTTAGAACACCCTTCGGTACGTAACCGAATCGTCAACGCAGCATTTCAACAAACTATAAAAGCAAAGCCCGCATCGCTTTACGCAGCTGGCTTTGCGAATAACATCAAGCTAGGCAACTTCGAAGACAACCTTTCAGAAATCAGTTCAGCGGACTGGATCATGGAAGTAGTCGTAGAAAACCTAGCCATCAAGCAATCGCTCTACGAAAAAGTAGAGAAATTCCGCACACCAGGCACCTTAGTTACCTCGAATACATCGGGTATTCCGATTCATTTGATGTCAGAAGGCAGAAGCGATGATTTCCAAAAACATTTCTGCGGAACCCACTTCTTCAACCCTCCCCGCTACCTCCGTTTATTCGAAGTGATTCCAGGTCCTAAAACGGATACTGCAATCATCGAATTCCTACTAAGCTACGGCGAAACCGAATTAGGTAAAACGGCCGTGCTTTGCAAAGACACACCTGCTTTCATCGCGAACCGCATCGGCGTTTATTCGATGATGCAGACGATGAAAGTCGTGGAGGAATTAGGCTTAACGGTAGAACAAGTCGATAAATTGACTTCTAAAGTTGTAGGTCGTCCTAAATCCGGCACCTTCCGTCTTTCGGATGTGGTTGGTTTAGATACCACGGTTCACGTGGCCAACAATTTAAAGGCCGCACTTGAAAACGACGAAAGCAAAGAAATTTTCAACCTACCGGTGATGTTACAGCGTTTGATGGAAAACAAATGGCTGGGCGATAAAACAGGTCAAGGATTTTATAAGAAAACCAAAGACGAAAAAGGCAAAACAGTCATCCTGAGCCTGGATCTAAAAACATTTGAGTACCGCGCGGCAGAACGCGTGAACTTTGAAACATTGGATCGCTCGAAGGCGATTGATAACCTAGCTGATCGCTTCGCGCTTTTATTAGCGGGAAAAGATTTAGCGGGTGAGTTCTACCGCAAAACCATCCTCGATGGATTCCGTTATGCGTCGAATCGCATTCCAGAAATCGCAGATGATTTAGTCAAAATTGACCAAGCGATTTGCGCGGGTTTTGGCTGGGAGATGGGCGTTTTCGAAACTTGGGACGCTATCGGTGTCGTTAACGGAATCGAATTAATGAAGACAGAAGGTCTAGCACCGGCTGCTTGGGTAAGCGAGATGGTGGCAGCAGGCCATACATCCTTCTACAAAGTGGAAGATGGCAAGCGCTTGTTCTACGACATCGCAACGAAGAAATACCAAGCCATTGCAGGGGCAGAAAAGCAAATCAACTTGCAGATATTAAAGCCTACGAAAACGGTTTCGTCGAATGACGATATGCACATCATCGATTTAGGCGATGGCATCTTAGGCTTAGAATTCCACTCGAAAATGAACACGATGGGCCAAGGAGTGCTGGAAGGCATTCAAGAGGCTATCGCAACGGCGGAAAAAGATTTCCAAGGTTTAGTAATCGGAAACGAGTCGAACGAGGCATTCTCTGCAGGCGCAAACTTAGGCATGTTGTTCATGTTTGCGATGGAGCAGAAATTCGATGACATCAACACGATGATCGCTACCTTCCAAGAAACCATGATGCGTGTGCGTTACTCCGGTATTCCGGTAGTGGTGGCGCCGCATACGTTAGCATTAGGCGGTGGTTGCGAGATTAACTTACACGCAGACAAGATTGTCGCTCATGCAGAATTGTATATGGGTTTAGTCGAAGTGGGAGTCGGTTTGATTCCTGCGGGTGGTGGAACGAAAGAGATGGCGCTGCGGATGGGCGATGCCCGTCGCTCAGGCGATGTGGAGTTGAACCGTTTGCAAGAGGCCTTTATGAATATTGCAACAGCGCGGGTGAGTACCTCAGCGCACGAGGCGAGAGAAATGAATTATTTACGTGCTCAGGATCGCATCGTGCTGAATCGTAACCAGGTAATATCGGAGGCGAAAAGAGAGGCTTTGGCCTTAGCAGACGCAGGATATGTCCAAAAAGCGAGACGCAACGATGTCTGGGTAGAGGGAAAACAAGGTTTGGCCCTATTCAAAGCAGGCATCCAAGGCATGTTAATGGGACGTTACATCTCAGAACACGACGCCTTGATCGCTAATAAATTAGCCTACGCAATCTGCGGTGGTGATTTAGACGCTCCGCAAGTCGTGAGCGAAACGTATTTACTCGACCTAGAAAGAGAGGCTTTCCTTTCTTTATGTGGCGAGAAAAAGACCATGGACAGAATCCAAAGTTTATTAGGTGGCGGTAAACCACTCAGAAATTAAATCGTACGAAGATGAATGCATATATCATAGCAGGTTACCGCACAGCAGTTGCAAAAGCCAAAAGAGGAGGTTTCAGAACAATGCGTCCAGATGATTTAGCGGCGGAAGTCATTAAACATTTGATGAAGCAAGTGCCTAATTTAGATCCGGCACGTGTCGACGATTTAATCGTGGGCAACGCCATTCCCGAAGCCGAGCAAGGGATGCAAATGGCGCGCTACATATCCCTATTGTCCCTTCCTAAGAGTGTTCCCGGTTTCATCATTAATCGTTATTGCGGTTCTGGTTTAGAAGCAATTGCTTTAGCCTCTGCTAAAGTAGCTTCCGGCATGGCGGATTGCGTCATTGCAGGAGGAACTGAATCGATGACTATGTTGCCGATGATGGGACATAAAACGGTTTTAAACTACGGAATCGCGAACGAACATCCCGATTACTATATCGGAATGGGTCTGACGGCAGAGGAAGTAAGTAAGAAATACAACGTGACGCGCGACGAGCAAGATGCGTTCTCTTTTGCTTCTCATATGAAAGCATTAGAGGCACAAACAGCGGGTAAATTCACCTCGCAAATCGTTCCCGTGGAGGTAACCGAGAATTATTTCGATGCCAAATCAGGCAAGAAACAAACCCGCAGCTGGACCGTGTCTGAAGACGAGGGACCACGTGCGGATACGACCATCGAAGCTTTAGGTAAGCTAAAGCCTGCATTCGCGATGGGTGGAACCGTTACCGCGGGTAATGCATCCCAAACATCTGATGGAGCGGCTTTCGTTTTAGTCGTTTCGGAGAAATTAGTGAAAGAATTACATTTAGAGCCTATCGCTCGCATGGTTTCTTATGCTACAGCAGGTGTAGAACCTAGTATTATGGGTATAGGTCCAGTAGAGGCGATTCCAATTGCTTTGAAAAAAGCGGGATTAACGCTGAAAGATATCCAACAAATCGAGTTGAACGAGGCATTTGCGGCGCAGTCTTTGGCAGTTATGAAAACCCTCGATATCGATCCAACAATCGTCAATGTGAACGGTGGAGCTATTGCACTTGGACACCCACTGGGATGTTCGGGCGCTAAATTATCTATCCAATTATTCAACGAAATGCGCCTTCGTAACCAAAAATATGGTATGGTCACAGCCTGCGTAGGTGGTGGACAAGGGGTAGCAGGAATTTACGAATTACTATGACCCCACAAGAGTACATTGATTTAGAATCTGA
>CAJCBY010000186.1 GCA_903960725.1 uncultured Cytophagaceae bacterium
ATTGAAGCACATCGACCAGGATGAGAATTTTGACTGGTTGCCACTTTTGCATAGTCCGTTCTTTGTTCCAGAAAACAAGAAAATCGATGATTTGCTGTACGATTTTCAAGAGAAAAGAGTGCACATGGCCATCATCGTGAATGAATACGGTGAAACGGAGGGACTAGCTACCATGGAGGATATTATCGAAGAGATCGTGGGTGAAATCAACGATGAGTTCGATGAGGTGGAAGCGGATTACAAGAAATTAGCGGACAATGTCTATGTGTTCGAGGCGAAGACTTCGCTGAATGATTTTTGTCGTGTATTCGAAATGGAGTCCACTTATTTCGAGAAGGCCAAAGGCGAAAGTGAAACGCTGGCTGGATTGATTATCGAACTTTTTGGTCGTATTCCAAGCGCTGGAGAGGATATCGAATTCGAAGACTTCAGCTTCAAAGTGCAGTCTGTGGATATGCGCCGCATCAAAAAAGTGCGGGTAACGCATCGGCCGCCAGCTGACCTAGATGATTCCAAAAACTAGGTAACAATCATCAGCTTCGCGAAACTCAATAAGAGCGTCTTTTCGCCTACCCCTTTCTCAAAATCAATTACGGCTTTGCGTTCCGCACCATTGACTTCGATTCGTTTGATGAGGCCGAAACCAAATTTAGCGTGTTCGACTTTTTGGCCGGCTGCTAAGGCTAAGGCATCCGTGGCCTGGAAGTTTGCCGAAACCACGTGCTGGTAATTCGTGTTCGTCGAGGGCTTTTGAATCAGTTGAGCCGCTGAGGGAGCTGGTTTCGAGGTAAAACCGGTCTTTTGAACGGGACGGAAGCTCGACACTTCTTTAGGCGCATTCGCTGGCTTCGCCATCTTCACAAAGTTCGGATCTAATTCATTCAAGAAGCGACTCGGTTCGCATGCTTTTAATCGCCCAAACTGGTAACGCGATTCCGCATAAGAGATCATCAATTTTTTCTCTGCTCTAGTGACCGCCACATAAAACAAGCGGCGCTCCTCTTCGAGGTCCTGTTGGGATTGAAGCATCATTTGGGACGGAAATAAATCCTCCTCTAGTCCTACTAAAAAGACGCGGTTAAACTCTAAACCTTTCGCCGAGTGAATCGTCATCAAAGTCACCTTATCGCGGTCCGCCGGATCTTCGTCCGCATCCGCATTTGTTAATAAGGAAACCGATTGTAAGAAGGTCGCGAGTGATTTATCCTCGTTCTCCGGATTGTCCACGAAGGACTTGATGGCATTGAGTAATTCTTGTAAGTTTTGGTAACGCGCTAAGCCCTCCACCGTCTTATCCTCGTACAACTCGCGCATCAATCCAGAGGCTTTTGCCACATGGTTCGCGACCTCGTAGGCATCTTTGTGCTCGACCTCGACCATCAATTTGAAGGACTTGATCAAATCAGAGAATGCTTCGATTCCGGCGCTTCCGCGTGCCGCGTTGAATTGCCCGATGTTCGAAACGATGTCCCAAACCGGCACATTATTTTCCGCCGCGGTAACGACAATTTTCGCAATGGTCGTATCACCAATACCACGTTTAGGCAAGTTGATGATGCGCTTGAAGGCCTCCTCATCGTTTTGGTTCACCGTAAAACGCAAATAGCCGAGCACATCTTTGATCTCCTTGCGTTGGTAGAAGGATACGCCTCCGATGATGCGGTATTTGATATTCAAACGACGTAAGGCCTCCTCGAAAGAACGGGATTGAGCGTTTGTTCGGTATAAAATGGCAAAATTAGACCACGTGAGGTTTTCTTTTTGGGCTGCCTCGAAAATGGTGGAAGCAACCATTCTGCCTTCTTCGTTATCACTAGAGGCGCGGATGATGACAATGTCCTCCCCGTCTTCATTTGAGGTGAAAACGTCTTTCTTTAATTGGTTTTTATTGCGGGAGATAATCGAATTCGCGACGGCCACGATGGCCTTCGTGGAACGGTAATTCTCCTCTAATTTAATGGTTACTAAATCCGAATAATCGCGTTCGAAGTTCAAGATATTCTGGATATCTGCGCCGCGGAAGGCATAAATGGACTGGGCATCATCACCCACCACGCAAATGTTG
>CAJCBY010000187.1 GCA_903960725.1 uncultured Cytophagaceae bacterium
GATGTATTGATTTTTGTCAAAGGTGCGATTCCTGGTATGAGACCTGAGCCTGCAGGCGAATGGGACGAGAAGGAGCCAGTGGAGGCGGATATTCCGGCGGAATTCCACGAAACCATGGGTAAAATTACCGTGGCTAAATCTATTCCAGCCTTACGTGCTTTCTTAGAAGAGGGTGGCGATATCATCACCATCGGTTCGAGTTCGAATTTAGCCTACCATTTAAACCTGCCTGTTAAAAATGCCCTAGTAGAGATGGTGGCTGGGAAAGAGCGTAATTTGCCTGGCGAGAAATTCTATATTCCAGGTAGTGTGATGCAAGTGGCGGTGGATCAAAATTCTCCAGCGAACTGGGGAATGGCGCCTAAAGCGGATGTTATCTTTGCTGCTAGCCCCGTATTCAAATTAGCTCCAGATGCCATTTCTCATGGTGTGTTAACGCCTCTAGCTTGGTTTGCTACGGAGAAGACTTTGCGTAGTGGTTGGGCTTTTGGTCAGGCTTATCTGCAAGATGGTGTAGCTGCTTTCCAAGCGAAAGTAGGGAAGGGAAATCTTTACGTGTATGGTCCTGAAGTGACTTTTAGAGGCCAAACACATAGTACATTCAAAATGGTATTTAATCAATTATATGAAAACAATCGCTAAGATTATTGCAGGTATCTTTATTGCTCTTTTTGCTCTCATCTTATTTTTTGCGGAAAGTGACCGCCCTGTAGAGGAGTTAATTCCTCTGTATGCGAATAAGGATTCCAAGTTCATGAATATCTTAGGAATGAAGGTGCATTACCGGGATGAGGGTGTAGCAACGGATACGTTACCTCTTATTTTGTTGCACGGGATGTCGTCCTCTTTGAATACGTGGGATAGTGTGGTGATTGATTTGAAGCAACATAGACGGGTGATCAGTCTCGATTTGCCTGGATTTGGTCTGACTGGACCTTCTCCGGAGATGGCCTATAATTTTCCGTATTATTCGAAGTTCATCGATTCCTTTGCCACTCGTCTACAGATCAAGCGCTTTATTCTAGCAGGTAACTCGATGGGTGGAGCCATCTCTTGGAATTATGCGCTACATAATCCATCGCGTTTAGCTAAAATGATCTTGATTGATGCGGCTGGTTATCCTAAGAAAGGGGAGAGTGGCTCTTTAGGATTTAAGCTCGCGTCCACTCCTGTGATTAATAATTTATTGCTGTATGTCACTCCCAAAGCCTTAGTTCGTAAGAGTTTAGAAACGGTTTATTATGATCCGGCACGCGTGACGGATGAGCAAGTAGAGCGTTTCCATGATGTGGCAATCAGAGAGGGGAATAGAGAGGCGGCCTTACTTATATTTAAAGGATCATTTAAAGGTAATCCAGAAAGCATTAAAACAATCAAGACACCTACCCTAATCTTATGGGGAGATAAGGATAACTTGATTGGCGTAAATAACGTAGATAACTTCTTGAGAGATATCAAGGGGAGCAAGGCCGAAGTGTATAAAAATATAGGTCACGTACCTATGGAAGAGGTACCAGGAAAGGTGGCAGCTTCGATTTTGGGATTTGTAAAGTAAATGAAAAAAATAGTCTGCTTGTTACTATGGTGCTATTCTTTGTCTGCCCAAGACTTAGGCAGAGGAATTAACTTAGGTAATATGTTTGAGGCTCCCTCGGAAACAGCCTGGGGGAATCCATTCAAAGAAGAATATATCTCTCGAATCGCAGACCTTGGATTTCAGCACATTCGTATGCCTATTCGCTGGGATGTGGCTGAAAGAACACAGCTTACTTCACCCTATACAGTTAACCCTGTTTTTTTAGCAAGGATCAAATCAGTTGTGGATCTAGCGATCTCAAAAAACCTGTATGTGATCATCAATATGCATCACCATGAGGATATTTTTAAAAATCCAGCAGAGGTGAAGCCTAGATTTTTAAGTCAATGGGCTCAGATTGCGAATTATTTTAAAGGCTATGATCAACGTCTGCTTTTTGAAGTGCTGAATGAACCGCATGATGCCTTAACACCTGAATTATGGAATGTGTATTTTGCGGAGGCTTTGGCAGAAATCAGAAAAACAAATCCGACCAGAAAGGTGCTGTTAGGCACAGCTTTATACGGAGGTTTAGATGGGGTAAAAAATCTAAACCCTCCTACTGATCCTAATCTAATTCTCACTGTTCATTATTATAGCCCATTTAATTTTACGCATCAGGGAGCGGATTGGGCTGGAAATAAGGATAAATACCTGGGGACGAAGTGGGAGGATTTGCAGTTAGAAAGAGATCAAGTGATAGCTGATTTTACCTATGCGATTGAATGGGCTAAGAAAAATAACATTCCGTTGCATGTAGGGGAGTTCGGTGCTTATGATAAAGCCGATATGGCTTCCCGAGCTAGGTGGACTACTTTTTTAGCTCGCTGGTTTGAGTCGCAAGGGCTGAGTTGGGCGTATTGGGAATTTTCAGCCGGATTCGGGATATTCAATCCAACTAACAGCACTTATCGGGCAGAATTAGTGAATGCGTTGTTAAAAAATACACTGCCGGCTGCAAAGGTTTTACCCACTAAGCAACTATTTGATTTGAATGGAACCACAGGTTGGAATTTGAATCTAAATTCAGGTGCGACTGCTATCATGAATGCGGATGGTTCAGGGCTTAAAGTGGCTATATCATCCGTTACAGGTACGGGTTGGCATGTTCAATTAGCTAGATCAGGATTTCCCCTTTCTTATAAAAGAAGGTATTTAGTTAAGTTTAAAGCCAAAGCTGACAAGGCGATTACCTTCACAGGGTATATGGGGCGCGCGTCAAATCCCTACAATGCCTAC
>CAJCBY010000188.1 GCA_903960725.1 uncultured Cytophagaceae bacterium
GAGGGTTCCGTGGCTATCACAGGGGCACTAGTTCAATGGTTACGCGATAATTTAGGGATCATTAAACACAGTCCAGACATCGAAAAATTAGCAAAGCTTGTGGACGATAATGGTGGTTGTTATTTCGTACCTGCTTTCTCTGGTTTATATGCCCCGTATTGGAAACAAGATGCGCGCGGAGCCTTAGTCGGTCTCACGCGCTATATCAATAAATCACATATCGCCCGCGCAGCCCTCGAAGCAACCGCCTTCCAAACCTGGGAAGTACTCGAAGCCATGGAAAAAGATGCAGGCATTCCGATTGCCTCACTTCGCGTGGATGGCGGCATGGTAGTAAATCAGCTATTGATGCAGTTTCAGTCTGATATCATCGGAGAAGAGGTAATCTGCCCTAAGATTATCGAAACAACCGCGCTAGGTGCAGCTTATGCAGCTGGGTTAGCCGTTGGCTATTGGGCAAACTTGGATGATCTGCGGAAAAATTGGGGTATTGCGCATACCTGGAAACCAGCGATGGATTCAGATAAGCGAGCGCATTACCGCAAGCAATGGAAGAAGGCGGTAACTAAAACCTTTGACTGGGAGGATTAGTATTCGCGCGGGTCATTCCATACGCTGGGCAAGCGGCTTGTCTCGAACAGGAGACAAGCGTGATGGCAAAAAGTAGAATAAATATTCCTATTTTCATCTTAGACTGAGGCTAACTTTGCTTTAGCAGGCGCCTCTTTTTTCGTAGCTACAGGCGCTGGTGCTTGTTGGTATCCTAAAATATCCAACATAGGCTCACTCTTTTGCTCTTCTGAGAACAAGCGAGTGGTAATCGTTCCATCTTCTAATCGATCCACAATCACATGCTTAGGCGCTGGAATCAAGCAGTGTTGAATTCCGCCGTAACCTCCTAATGATTCTTGGTAAGCTCCCGTGTGGAAGAATCCTACGTATTGACGCTCTGACTCCTCCTCAAAAATAGGCAAGTATAAATCAGAGCTATGTGCTTCCGTGTTATAGAAATCCATTGAATCGCAAGTCAAACCACCTAGGTTAACCTTTTGGTAAGGTAAACCCCAGTTGTTTACTGGCAACATGATGTACTTCTGGTTCATCCCCCAAGAATCAGGTAATTGAGTAATGAAAGATCCATCGATCATGTACCAAAGCTCCTTGTCATTCTGGAGTTTTTGGTCAATAATCTCGTACAATACGGCACCACTTTCACCTACGGTGTAAGATCCAAACTCCGTAAAGATGTTCGGAACAGGCACATTGTTCTTATTGCAAATCCAAGAGATTGACTCGACGATTTCATCTACCATAGCTTGGTAGTCATAATTGAATTGCAAGGATGTTTGAATCGGCAAACCACCGCCTAAATCGATCGAATCTAATTCCGGACAGATCTTCTTCATCTCACAATACTTATAGATGAAACGGCTTAACTCAGACCAATAATAAGCCGAATCCTTAATCCCCGTGTTAATGAAGAAGTGTAACATCTTCAAGTTAAAGCGTGGATTAGGCTTGATTTTTTCGTTGTAGAGTGTATTTACATCCGAATAACGTACTCCTAATCGGGAAGTATAGAAAGCGAAATCTGGTTCTTCGTCCGTCGCGATGCGAATCGCGATATTTACTTTTTCTGCTGTCACTGATTTCTCGTAGAAATCGATTTCCTTCAAGTTATCTAATACAGGAATGCAATTAAATCCGTCATTGATTAACTCTGAAATGTATTGGGTATATAGAGGCTGTTTGTAGCCATTGCAAAGAATATAGGTCGCTTTAGAGATTTTTCCTTGGTTGTACATATCGCGAATGATCGGGATATCAAAGGCGCTGGACGTCTCTAAGTGTACATTTTGTTTCAAAACCTCCTCTAGAATGAAGGAGAAATGCGATGATTTCGTACAATAGCAATAGGTGTAATTTCCTTTGTAATTGTACTTTTTGATTGCGTTTCTAAAAAGAAGCTTCGCATTCTCGATGTGTTCAGAAATCTTAGGCAAATAGGACACCTTTAAAGGCGTACCATATTGCTTGATAATCTCCATAATAGGCACATTATTAAACAACAATTCATTGTTCTCATTGATATTGAACTCACGAGTAGGGAACTCGATGGTTTGGTCAATTAGATCGATGTAATTTTTCATTTCTCTGTTTAAGTGCACCCGAGCTCACCCCGAGTTTGTGTAAAAACGTGCAAAACTGCAATAAAAGTATGTACTTTGCAAGACAATTACATATTAAGTTATTATGTCCAAAATTCATTTTATCGCCATCGGTGGTGCTGCAATGCACAACTTAGCCCTAGCTCTGCTCACGCAAGGACACGAAATAACGGGCTCAGACGATGAAATCTACGAACCTTCCAAAAGTCTTTTGGAACAGCACGGCATCTTACCTTCCGAATTTGGCTGGTTTCCGGAGAGGATTACACAGGACATAGACACCATTGTTTTAGGAATGCACGCGCGCGCGGACAATCCAGAACTGTTAAAAGCACAGGAACTTGGATTAAAGATTGAATCCTACCCGTCCTTCATCTACGAACAAAGCAAAAACAAACAACGCATCGTCATCGCTGGAAGTCATGGCAAAACGAGCATTACTT
The DNA here is from genome assembly GCA_903960725.1 of uncultured Cytophagaceae bacterium. Lineage (GTDB taxonomy): Bacteria > Bacteroidota > Bacteroidia > Cytophagales > Spirosomataceae > Aquirufa. The sequence continues at coordinate 2,612 of CAJCBY010000188.1, forward strand.
CCATGATTTTGCACGTTTTAAAGACCCTAAATAAGAAATTTGACTACTTAGTGGGAGCGCGTATCGAGGGTTTTGACCTAATGGCCTCCATCACGGATGCGCCTATTATGATCATAGAGGGCGACGAATATCTAGCCTCCCCCATCGATCGACGAGCAAAATTCCTTTTATACAAACCCCACATTGCTTTGATTTCAGGCATCGCTTGGGATCATATTAATGTCTACCCAACCTTCGAATCCTACACACAAGCTTTTGAAAATCTGGTAGAAGAAATGCCTAAAGCTGGCCATTTATTTTTTGACAAAACAGACAAAACACTCGAAGCCATCGCAGAGGCTTGCCCTGAACACTGCCACTCAGAGGGATATAAAGCACACGATTCCGTGATTAGAAATGGCCAAACCTTCTTAAAAGGAAATGATGGGACGGAATATGGTTTACAGGTTTTTGGAGAACATACGCTAAAAAACTTGCAAGGAGCCTTACATATCTGTACCCAGCTAGGTGTTAACGAAACGGAATTCTACACGGCTATTCAATCTTTTAAAGGGGCGGCTAAACGCTTAGAATGGGTAGGCGAATCAGATACACAATTGCTTTACAAAGATTTTGCCCATGCTCCATCGAAAGTAAAAGCGACAACAAAGGCTTTGAAAGCACAATTCCCACAACGCAAATTAGTGGCTGCGTTAGAATTACATACATTCAGCAGTTTAAATCCTGCCTTTCTTCCGGAATACAAAGGGACATTAGCCGATGCTGATTTAGCAATTATTTACCTAAGCGAACACGCGCGCGGCATTAAGCGAATGGATAAAATAGAGGCGGAAACGGTTCAGACTTATTTTAAGCACCCAAACCTAGTAGTGGTGCGAGAGCAAGCAGAGTTAAAAGAGATTCTCCTTAAACAAAATCAGGAAAACCAAAACCTATTGATGATGTCGTCTGGCACCTTCGATGGTCTCGATTTTCCTGGATTAGCATCCGAACTCGGATTACGAATTCAATAATTGATCTAATTCTTCTTTGAAGCCAGTTAGTAAGATCTCCTTCATGGAGATTTTGCGTTTCTGGGTATTGATTTTACTCAAGGTAATTTTATCCTCCATCATTCGGGTAGCCTCCGATTCAGCAATAAAGGATTCCAATTCGCCTCGCTCCTTCTTTGCCATGTAATCCATTTGGTTGATCATAATCTTCAACTGCTCAATCCGTGGCTTCTCATTCAAGTTCGCGTGGCGATACGAAATCACACGCAATAAATAATTCATCTCAAAGATCTTATCACAAATCGTACGGAAACGTTCCGCAAGCGAGCGATCCATATTCTTCACTTGAGCAGCTATTTCCTTCCACTTTACTAAATAGGCTTTCGCTAAATCTGCGGTCGCCACAATATTCACTTGATCTTTTAATTTCAATTCTAGTTCCCCAGTCATCGTCGTTAATTCTAACACACGAGGGTCAACTCTGGGCTTGTAATCGATTCCTTTTATGCGATTATATTTCTCGAAGAACATATCATTTGCTTTCTTGAAGTTCTTCCAAAGCATCGATTGCTTCTTAGGCGGCAATCCAATCACATTCTTCCATTCCTTCTGAATCTCCTTCACTTTCACCACCGAATCATCAATATCCTCGGCCTTACGCAATTGGTGGACATTATCAATGTAGCCCTGCAAGATCAAAATCTTCTCGTCTATCTGGCGGTTCTTTTCTTCAAAATAAGCGCGGCGCTTCAAGAAGAAGGCATCCATCACCTCTTGGAATTCAGCCGTCAATTCATCTTGAAATTGTTTGTCAACTGGCCCCGTCTTCACCCACTTCATCTTTACCTCCATCAACTTATCTGTCGCCTCCACCACATCGTCTTCCTCAGAGATATCTTTCGCATCTTGAATTAAGGCGCGTTTGATTTCCAAGTTTTTAACTTGATTCGCTTGGATTAATTCTTTTAAATAAGCCTCATGCTTTTCTAATTCTGCTAACAAAGGCTTGAAATCCCCTAATCCATCGAATTCGATGAGGTAGGTTTGCATTTGCAATACTTTAGTGAGGAACGAGCCTTTGTTTTGCGCCGCTTCAATTTCAGCAGACAGACCTTTCACCTTGCTTACCGCGAGATCAAAACGTTTTACAAAATAGGCTAGTGCGTCCTCTTCAGAATTACGCACGAAACCGATTTCGCGCTCAGGATAGCTTAGATAGGGGTTGATGAAAACTTTGCCGTCGCGGCAAAATCCAAACTCGTTTGATGTGGGCTGGCTCATATGTTTTAAAGAAAGAGCTTCAAGCAGGTGCTTTGGCTCAAATGTTATTCGTAAATCTTAATACACCTCTAATTTATTTAAAAAATTGCGATATTTGTGGGTTGTATAAAAATAAAATTTAATGAGTAACGAAACAATCATCTTTTCGATGGAGCGTGTGTCGAAAGTCATCCCTCCTCAAAAGACCATTATTAAAAATATTTATTTGTCCTTTTTCTATGGGGCAAAAATTGGTGTCTTGGGTCTAAATGGCTCTGGAAAGTCCACTTTGCTACGTATTATTGCCGGAATTGACAAATCTTACACAGGTGATGTCGTGTTTTCCCCGGGCTATACAGTAGGTTTACTAGAGCAGGAACCGCAATTAGATCCGAACAAAACAGTGATCGAAGTCGTAGAAGAGGCGGTCGTAGAAATCAAGAACCTGTTAAAGGAATTCGATGAGATTAATGAGGCTTTTGGAGATCCAGATGCTGATTTTGATAAATTATTAGCGCGTCAAGGTGAGGTCCAAGAAAAGCTGGATCACTTCAATGCCTGGGAATTAGATACGCGTTTAGAAAAAGCGATGGATGCCCTGCGTTGTCCACCGTCTGACGCCTTAGTGAGCACACTTTCAGGGGGTGAAAAGCGCCGTGTGGCACTTTGTCGCTTATTATTACAAGAGCCGGATGTCCTTTTATTAGATGAGCCAACTAACCACTTGGATGCGGAATCCGTAGACTGGTTAGAGCAGCATTTACGTCAATACAAAGGTACCGTGATCGCCGTAACCCACGATAGATACTTCTTGGATAACGTGGCAGGCTGGATTCTGGAACTAGATCGTGGCGAGGGTATTCCTTGGAAAGGAAACTATTCATCTTGGTTAGAGCAAAAACAAAATCGTTTAGCGCAAGAGGAGAAGACGGAATCACGTCGCCAGAAGACGTTGCAGCGCGAATTAGAATGGGTACGTATGGCGCCAAAAGCACGTCAAGCGAAGTCCAAAGCGCGTATTGGAGCGTACGAGAAACTCCTTTCAGAAGAGAACAGACAGAAAGAAGACAAGTTGGAATTATTCATTCCCGCAGGTCCTCGTCTTGGAAATAAGGTGATTGAGGTACAAGGTGTATCTAAATCGTTCGGTGACAAGTTATTGTACGAAAACCTTAGTTTCTCGCTTCCTCCAGCTGGTATTGTCGGAATTATTGGGCCAAATGGTGCGGGTAAAACGACCTTATTTAATCTGATTACTGATAAATTACAACCAGATGCGGGGACTTTTGAGGTAGGTGAAACAGTGAAATTAGCCTATGTGGATCAGGAGCACAACCAATTAATGGCGGAGAAATCGGTGTTTGAAACCATTTCAGACGGCAATGATTGGGTGATGCTAGGTGGCAAGCAATCAAATGCACGTGCCTATGTCAGCAAATTCAATTTCAACGGAGCGGATCAAGAGAAAAAAATCGGTATGCTTTCGGGTGGAGAGCGTAACCGCGTTCACTTAGCGATGATGTTAAAGGAAGGTGCGAACGTGTTGTTACTCGATGAGCCTACCAATGATTTGGACGTTAATACGCTTCGTGCTTTAGAGGAAGGTTTGGAAAACTTTGCGGGTTGTGCGGTAGTCATCTCCCACGATCGTTGGTTCTTAGACCGCATCGCGACGCATATTTTAGCGTTTGAAGGCGATTCACAAGTAGTTTGGTTTGAA
>CAJCBY010000189.1 GCA_903960725.1 uncultured Cytophagaceae bacterium
CGCCTTTACGAATCGCTTTATGTCGATGGCTTCGTTGATTCGGGGTTTACACGAAAAGTTCCAGCAGAACCCAGATGATTCGATTCGGATGCAAATTGATAATCTTCGTTTACGGATGAAGTTGATTCAACGCATGCAGATTATTGCCATTATAAGTTTGATTTTGAGCGTTGTATGCATGTTTCTTCTATTTATGAATGAACAATTAGTAGCTCGCTGGTTTTTCGGGATAGGGTTAGTGGGCATGTGTATTTCTTTAGCCCTCAGTGCTTGGGAGATAACCATTTCAACTAAAGCATTAGAAGTAGAACTCTCAGATATGGAAGAGAGTATCAATAAAAAGAAATAGTACTATTTTATAACTGAATAGTAAAAAAAATATACTAAAATATTTTCCGCCTATAAATTATTTACTATTTTTGTGTACAATAATTACATTTCATACAAACGAAGATTTTAAATGACTTCGGTCATTGAAAATACTACTTAGGCGGATTGAATAAAGGCTCGGAATTTTTCTGAGTCTTTATTGTTTCTAGCCATTTCGGATCTTTAGGCCTTTAAAATGAGCGCTGAAAGAGGAGGGAGGTTGATTGCAATCGAGAACGCTTTCCCTTGCCAGTTGATTTCTTCCGTCATGGTAGCGCCTGAAACAGGGTAATTGCTTCCACCGAATTCGTCTTTATCGGAGTTAAATACAGTTTTCCAAATCCCAGGAAGTGGCACACCTATCCGGTATCCATCTCGAGGTGCCGGTGTTAGGTTCAAAATCACAATAACTTGTTGCTTAGCCGTTTCTCCTTTTCGGATATAGGAAATCACGGAATTGCCTTGATCGTTTGATTCAATCCACTCAAATCCCTCGTAATCAAATTGTTTACTGTAGAACGCTGGTTCTGATCGGTAAAGCTGATTTAAAGCCTTCACCGTTTCTTGAATACCTCTGTGGGAGTGATGTTCCGTCAGGTGCCAGTCGAGGCTTTGGGTGTGATTCCATTCTTCTCTTTGGCCAAATTCCCCACCCATAAACAATAAATGAGATCCAGGATGCGTGAATTGTTCCGATAATAGCAAACGAAGATTCGCAAATTTTTGCCAATCATCGCCTGGCATTTTATTCAAAAGAGAGCCTTTGCCATAGACCACTTCGTCGTGCGAAAGCGGTAGACAGAAATTCTCAGTGAAGGCATAGATTAGGGAGAAAGTAAGCTCATTGAGGTGATGCTGGCGGTAAATGGGATCTTTTTGGAAGAAACGCAGCGTGTCATTCATCCAGCCCATCATCCATTTTTGGCCAAAACCCAATCCGCCCATATCTACTGGTTTCGTCACACCCGGAAAACTCGTAGATTCTTCCGCAATCATCTGGATATGCGGAAATTCTGCATAGATGTGGCTATTTAAGTCTTGTAAGAAGGAAATAACCTCTAGGTTATGGTTCCCACCAAACTGATTGGGTTCCCATTCTCCGTCGTTTCTCGAATAATCTAAATATAACATCGAAGCCACGGCATCCACGCGCAAACCATCTACGTGGTAGCGATCACACCAGAAAAAGGCATTAGACATCAAGAAGGAGCGAACTTCGTTCTTTCCGTAATCGAAGATATAGGATTTCCAATCCGGGTGATAACCGCGTTTCGGATCTGGGTGCTCATAAGCACTTCCGCCATCAAAGTTGTACAACCCGTGCGCATCGCCGGGGAAATGGGACGGAACCCAGTCTAAAATCACTCCAATTTCTGCCTGATGAAAGGCTTCCACTAAACGCATAAAGCCTTGAGGATCACCAAAACGTGCCGTTGGAGCAAAATAACCAGTGATTTGATATCCCCAAGAAGGATCATAGGGATATTCCATCACGGGCATAAATTCCACGTGTGTAAAGCCCATTTCTTTGACGTAATTCACCAGTTTTACCGATAAATCCTCATAGCTAAGGTAATCATTCTCCAATGTTTTCATCCACGAGGCTAAATGCACCTCATAAATGGACATAGGCGCATTTAACGCATTTTTGGCCCCTTTAACTTCTTGCCATTTCGTGTCTTTCCACTCTTTATACGTATTCCAAACGATACTCGCCGTCTTAGGTGGTGCCTCACAATACAATCCCATGGGATCTAGTTTCTCCAGATATTCCCCACCAGCCGTTTCAATACCATATTTATAAGTTTCCCCAGTTTTTACACCCGGAATAAAGCCTTCCCAAATACCAGATGAGTCCCATCGAGGAAATAAAGGATGCGAATAGCGGTCCCAAAAATTAAAATTACCCGTTACAAATACATTTTTTGCATTAGGAGCCCAAACCGCAAAAAACGTTCCGATAACCCCTTCGTGCTCGATTTCGAACGCCCCTAATTTCTCATAAAGTCTTGTATGTTTGCCATTTAAGAAAAGAGAAATGTCAAAATCAGTTAGTCTTGAATAGGGTTGTACGTTCGCCATAAGGGGTTCTGCTTCAATGTTTAGGCTAAAATAGCGAAAATAAATTAGAAAATAATTAGTCTTTTTTAGCAGGTAGTTTTGAATATAAAAGGGAAAACCCTACCTTTGTGCCACCAAAATAAATAATGGTCCGTTCGTCTAGGGGTTAGGACACGTCCCTTTCACGGATGAAACACGGGTTCGATTCCCGTACGGACTACTTCGGTAGGCAAAAAACCACACAAGACGTGTGGTTTTTTTGTTTTATATTCAGTTCATTTGTTCTTTGAATCGATTTTATACTCCTTGAATAAGTTAGTATCTATTTTTTTTAGCCTCGTTGTTTTTTCCTCTTCGGCGCAGCATATAGCTAGACTCCGTGCAGAGGACAATTTTGACTACCTATTAACCGACACGCTTCGATCATCTTGGGATGAGAAGATAAAATTTATGCCCCTTTTTTCTGGTGTGAAAGTGAGTGTTGGAGGGGAGTGGAGGGAGCAATATCAGAATTACAAACAAGCTAATTTTGGGCAAATGCCAGCTTCCTACACGGA
>CAJCBY010000190.1 GCA_903960725.1 uncultured Cytophagaceae bacterium
CAGTGGCGAAAATGCGGAAAGGGAATAATAATACTTTCGTTAAGCCATTTTCCTCCGTCTCATTCGGCTGTATACTTTTCTTAATGTTGTTTTCGATATTTTCCAACGTGATCGGTTCGCCCGTCATCTCCATCTTATCCTTCATTGTTTTAGCCTCTGGGGTAATCACTAATATAACGAGATAGGCAATGACTCCAGAACCAAAAAGACCCACGGATAAAACAGCCAAAACACGCAATAAACCTACATCCCAACCTGTATAAGCGGCGATTCCGGCCATAACACCGCCAATCACTTATTTCTCAGGATCTCGGTAGAACTTGCGATACGATTTATCATCATCTGGATTCATTTCACCCGGAATAGCTGCCCAAACGATAATATAAGCCCAGAAAATAATGTTTCCTACATGAAACAGAGGGAAACTTGCACTCAGTAATACTAATAAAATTAAGCGAACCCAGATCGGGTCTACTTGAAAATAACGCGCAATACCAGCGGCTACTCCACCTAGTTGCTTACGCGTGATATCGCGACGGAACACCTTAGGACTAGCTTCAGATGTAGGTGCCTTGTATGCATCCCTCTTGTCGTCCTCTTCTTCCACTTGCTTGAAATCAGCCACTGTTCCTAAAGAAGCGATTAAGGTATCGACATGAGTTTGGGAGATAGCTTCTACTTTCTCTGTTTCACGGATGTTCCAAAACTTCTCGGCGATACTCGACTCGATATCTGCAATGATCTCTTTTGATCCTTCGAAAGAGGCAAAATAGGCATGTATCGATTTTAAATAAGCGTCTAAGGTTGCATAGGCATCCTCTTCGATGTGGAAGACAAATCCAGCAATGTTAATTGATAAAGTCTTTTTCATGTGATTTTTGGTTAAGCCTGCGGTGAAGCGTTCGAAATTTGATTAACAGATGCTTGTAATTCATCCCAAGTCGAGGACATTTCCGCTAAGAATTCCTGGCCTTTCTCAGTTAATAAATAATATTTTCTAGGTGGGCCGGAGGCTGATTCTACCCAACGGTAATCTAGAAAACCCGCGTTTTTTAATCGAGTGAGTAAAGGGTACAAGGTCCCTTCGACAACCATAATTTTTGCTGATGTTAACTCGGATAACATAGTAGAGGCATACACCTCCCCTTTTGAGATAATTTTGAGAATACAGAATTCTAAAATACCTTTCCTCATTTGCACCTTGGCGTTTTCAATATCCATCGGTTTTTGTTTTATTTGACAATGCAAATATAGACAAGGTACTTTGTATTGCATAGTACCTTAGAAAATTAATTTGGGAAATTGGATAAACGGTAGGTAATTTGTGATGAGCGTACCCTTTTCAGGGTAAGAATTATGAAACTAGTAAAAGATTTTTCCTTGCCTTTAGCCTTTTACAACCGAGATACTTGGTTGAAGGTTGCCTTTTTTGCGGTCAGCGTGGTGATGGCAGGATTCTCTTTGTACTTTACAGACGGCCTTGTCAATAAACTAGAGGAGCGGGAGAAACAACAGATTGAATTGTATGCAGAAACGATTCGCTACGCTTTGACCAGTGATAATAACGCTGATATCAATTTCTTTTTTGAACGGATTAAGAAAATCAACGAGAATAATACGATTCCCGTGATTTGGAAAGATGGTTCAGGCCATTTGAATTCCATAAATATTCCCATTCCAGAGGATTTAACAACGGAAAAAAAGCAGGAAATATTACAGCAAAAACTGCTGGAGATCACCGCTGAAAATAATAAACCCATCGAAATGGATATGGGTTTCCAGAAAGAATACATCTACTATGGCAATTCTCAGCTCTTAAAATTATTACGCTATTATCCGCTTTCGCAGTTACTAGTTGTTCTGATTGTCGCTTTCTTAGGATACATTTTCTTGTCTTATTCCCGTAGAGCAGAGCAAAATCGAGTATGGGTAGGTTTAGCTAAAGAGACAGCGCATCAATTAGGGACGCCTCTTTCTTCCTTGACGGCATGGGTGGAATTATTACGCAATGAGCCGCACATTAATCCCGATATTGTAGTCGAGTTATCTAAAGATATTCAAAGGCTAGAAACCATTACCACCCGATTCTCGAATATCGGATCGACGCCAGTCTTGAAATTAGAAGATATCGAAGCCGTCATTCAAAGCTTTATTAGTTATTTAAAGATTCGCATTTCGTCCAAAGTGACGATTGAGATTCATTCCTCTCTAGCGGCAAATCAATTAGCTAACATCAATAAATACCTCTTTGAATGGGTAATTGAGAATATTTGTAAAAATGGAGTGGATGCCATGAGTGGGAATGGGTATATGCGGATTGAATTAAAAGAGGGAAAGAATAAAGTGATTCATATTGATATTTCGGATACCGGTAAAGGTATTTTACCTAGTAATACGTCCAAAATCTTCTCCCCCGGCTTTTCTACTAAGAAACGCGGTTGGGGACTGGGGTTAACTTTGGCGAAACGGATCATCGAAAATTACCACCAAGGGAAATTAATCTTAAAATCCACAGAGATTAATAAAGGGTCTACCTTCCGAATTACACTTCCTAAGCCAGCCTAGATGACTGATCCTAATATCGTTTTTGGTTCTGCTCTCTGTATAATTGCCATCGGTTATGCGTTAAAAAGTGCGGGATTTATTCAGGAACATGACGGAAAATCGATATCGAAATTCCTAATGCATACCACTTTCCCTGCCTTAGTATTCTCCACGATGATTCGTGTGAACATCACGTGGGACCTCATTTACCTTCCATTGATTGCGATGTTTTTTGGGATGTTTTTATCCTTTACCGCTTTTCACCTTTTCAAAAATACAGAACCCGAAAACCGAGGAGTTATGACCATCGGAAGTGCGGGATTTAATTTAGGAATCTTTGCTTATCCGTTGATTGAAGGAATTTTTGGGATTCAAGGGTTGACCTACGCCATTATGTTTGACCTAGGGAATTCAGTCGTGAACTTCTTTGTGAACTACGGGATGAGTAACTATTTCAGTAGGGGACCTAAAAAAGAAAATATTGCTGCACATATTTTCAAACGAATTATTTCGTTGCCTCCCCTTCAGGCGATGGTCCTGGGGCTAGTGGTGAATATTCTTCACTTGAAATTTCCCGTCTTTGCACTGGATCTCATTTCTACCATTGCATCAGGCAATAAGCCC
>CAJCBY010000191.1 GCA_903960725.1 uncultured Cytophagaceae bacterium
CAACGCCTGCTTTTATAACTGAATCTAACGTGTTATTCGTGTTAAACCACTCTAAAAACAGGGCCATTTCAGGCTCGATTTTGTATGAATCCGGTGCTTGAAAATGGATTTTTTCCTTGCCAAAAGCTCCCGAAACTACCTGCATCGGACCCTTTTTATCTGTCCTCCATTGCCCTACAGAAATGGGGTACATTCCGGAACGCCCGGTGGGGAAAAGGGCGGAATGCCAGTTGAAAAGCCGGTCGGAGGTGAGTGGGTCGCTGAAGTTTTGGGTTGCATCTAGCATCATCTCCACCACGCCATCTACATGGCGATCAGAGGGAATAGATCCGGCAATTTCCAAACCTAACTGCCGCGCAATCGAAGAGCGTACCTGCTCCGCATTTAAGCGCTCGCCCTCGATCTCCGAAGTCTTCAGCACATCTAAGGTCAGGGTCTCTAAAAAAGCCTCCTTTTGCAATGAAAAACCTAGAGCTTCCATCTTTCCCAAAATCCGTCCTTGCAAGAAATGAACCTCGCTTAAAGGCAAGATCAGTTGATCTAGTCTCCAGGTGAAGTTTGACCAAGACTCGAGTTCGTGAATGTAGGTGCTTAATCGTTGCATAATATGCAACGAATGTAGGAATTAATCGTTGCATAAATTCCTTTATGCCTTGATTTTCTTATTCTCGGCGGTGCCGCTAACGTCCTACGGCTTAGTCACGGCGAAGCCGTTTAGTCAATGAGTCGCCTGCGGCTTAGTCATCGCTACGCGATTTAGTCAAATATGTCGACTGGTGCTCTGGAGGCACTATTGTGTGAAATAAAGCGTGCGGTACTCAGCGGGCTTTTCAGGTATTGACAGAAAGTGTCAATAGTCCATAAGTGGTTTGATTAGCTTGAAGATTATTTTACAATAGTGGCTCTTAACGCTTCATTTGATATTTAGTATTAATCGCTTTTACCAATGCAGATTTATAATCGAAATTTTTAGGGAGTTTAATGGAGCCTTTTAACAACAAGGTCTTTACTTCAAATACTTTATTTTGGAGTAATTTCTTAGTTGCCATTGTTTGTAGGGGTTTGAAATATTTTAGAAATAATTATATAATAAATCTACCTATTTATCTGCTAAATTTACCTTCTTATAAAAACAAGACTATGATAAAAGTACACGGATATGGCGCGGTAAATCCGCAGGCGCCGGTTGCACCGATTGATTTTGAGCGACGCGATGTAGGTCCCAAAGACGTAAAAATCGACATCCTCTATTGCGGTGTTTGTCACTCTGACATTCACATGGTGCGCTCAGAATGGGGTCCGTCTGTGTATCCGATTGTTCCAGGCCATGAAATTGTGGGTACGATTACCGAAGTGGGAGCTGAAGTAACGAAATTTAAAGTGGGCGATTTAGCCGGAGTGGGTGTTTTTGTGGACTCGTGCCGCGAATGTCCCTCTTGCAAAAAGGGCCAGGAGCAATATTGCGACGAGGAGATGACGCCTACCTATAATGGCTATTACCGCGATGGGGTGACGCAGACTTTTGGCGGATATTCATCCACTTACGTCATCGACGAAGCCTATACGTTGCATATTCCGTTTACCAAAGAGCTTGAGCGCGTCGCTCCCCTTCTTTGCGCCGGCATCACAACCTATTCTCCTTTGCGTTACGCTGGGGTGGGCAAGGGTCACAAAGTGGCTGTTTTAGGATTAGGTGGTTTAGGCCACATGGCGGTGAAATTCGCAGCCTCTTTTGGCGCAGAAGTAACCATGTTGAGTACGTCTCCTTCCAAAGAGCAAGACGCAAAAGCCCTTGGCGCTCACCACTTTGCTTTATCCACCGATCCAGCGACCATGGAATCTTTGAAAGGGTCGTTTGATTTTATCTTGAATACGGTGGCGGCGTCACACGATTTGAACAAGTTCTTGGGCTTATTAAAGGTCGAAGGCAAGATGCTTTTAGTGGGTATTCCCCCAGAAGCGGCTCAAGTTTACGCGGCTACGTTGATTTCCAAAAGACGTTCCATCATCGGTTCCATGATCGGTGGCATCGCAGAAACCCAAGAAATGCTTAACTACTGCGCCGAGCACAACATCCTTTCTGATGTCGAAATGATCAACATGAAAGACGTGAACGAGGCGTACGAGCGCGTGATCAAGTCGGATGTGAAGTATCGGTTTGTGATTGATATGAAGTCGCTGCGCGACTAGTCACGGCGAAGCCGTTTAGTCGGCGCGTTGCGCCTTAGTCATCGCTGCGGAGCAGCGAAGTCATGACGATGTCATTTAGTCATCGCTTCGCGATTTAGTCGCAACTGCGTCGCTTAGTCCGAAGTGGCGACTAGAGTGCGTATTGGCACTTTTAGTTTGAATAATTTATAAAGTAAAATAGTCGATTTTCAGGTGTTGACAGATTTTGTCAATACCTGAAAAGTCCTCTGAGTACCTCGAGGTTTATTTCACTAAATAGTGCCATTAGGATCAGCAGAGCGACATATGCCCTCAGTCCTCAGTACTCAATTCCTCAGGACTTAGCCGCGTAGCGGCGACTAGATCGCGCAGCGATGACTAAGCCGTAGGCGACTCATTGACTAAACGACGCAGTCGTGACTGAGCCGCAGGCGACTAAGGCGCAACGCGCCGGGCCGACTAGCCGCGCGGCCTTGGCTTCATCTTCAAACTATCTGCCGGATAGCTTGTCTTCAACATCGCCATTTGAGATTTAGCCCAGTTGATAATTTTCGAGCGATCAGCCTCGGTTAATTTGGCATTACTATGCAAGCCAAAATACGTGTAAGACGGCATCGGCATTTCGCCCTCCTCTACCTGTTCGATCACCTCTTCTAATTTGTGGTTCTGAACCGCGATGGGCAGTTTCGTGAAGGAAGAAAAATTCAAATGCTTTTTCCCATCATTCACATGGTGATCTAGCCAAAAACCAACTGGCTGTACCGAACTATACCAAGGATAGGTCGATTTATTCGAGTGGCAATCATTACAGGCATTCGTTAAAAGGACTTTTACGTCCCCTGGAACCTCGTACTTCGTTTCGATGGCGTAGGTATTATCGTTTGACAGGTTTTTCTCCGTAGGGACGAATTGGATGGCGATTAATACGACGATTAATCCGGCGATGATTTTGTTTTTCATGACTAACAGGGTTTGTGTACTTGCAATGTATTAATTTATTGTCTCGAATTCTCCTTTTTCTAGGTTCTTACGCACATTATTCGCACCAAAAACCTTTCCATTCATCGAAATGTAGACTCCGGGTTCGAGGATTTGGAGGAATGCCAAAGCGCTTCCTAGGTTAAACATCCCATCCGAGCTACCAAATTTATAGGGGATCATAGCGCCGGTGAGGACGATGGTTTTGGCTAAATTCTGCGCAGCCAAATACTGGGCCGTTTGTACCATCGTATCTGTTCCGTGGGTAATTAAAATGCGATCTACAGAGGCAGAGGCGCAGGCGAAAGAAATGAGTTGGCGATCTACC
>CAJCBY010000192.1 GCA_903960725.1 uncultured Cytophagaceae bacterium
CGTTATGTAAATTAGATTCTCGGAAGAAATGTCAAATTCAACCTTAGCGGGTCTGCCTGCAGAGTCTAGAGCGATTTGGAAAGATCGAACTGGAAGGTCGTCGCCTTTTTTTAAGGTATAACGTATCAGGCTAGGAGTCGAGTGATCCTCGTAGCTGAGGGCGTAGGCGGGTTTGTTGAGGTCGGCTTCTTGGAAGAGGGCCCATTCTTTGGCCAAATCTACCTGAACTGAATCAATTAATTCTGTGGTGCCATCGAGGATGACGGTCTTTTTTACCAAAAGGGGGGAAGATGATAGGCGAGTCAGCTCTTTTTTCCAGTCGTAGAAATGAGTGGCCGGCTCAGGGGAGCTGGTGCACGCGACTAACGAAATAAAAAGTAAAATGCTGAGGCGAATCATCCCCCCAAAGGTAAGAAAAATTTAAGCGGAGAACACGTCCTCAATGGGAATCTTCAGGACTTTGATGAGTAGGTAAATTTTGGTGGCGTTAGGATAATGTTTGCCGGATTCCCAATAATTGTATGCGCTTTGGGAAACTCCTACAGCGGTGGCGACTTGTGATTGTGTCATCCGTAAGGTCAAGCGGGACTTGATCAACACGGTCGAAAAGACTAGTTTGGTTTTCATATTTATTAGTGGTTACAGTGATATTTTTGATAATATTCAGAGAATAAACGCAAAAACAAAACTTAAGCCATAATATAAGTGAACTTTATAAAAACACTGATATTAGTGCGCAATGAGAGTATAAAAAAAGTCCTCAAAATCCGATTTCGGCTTTTGAGGACTTTTTACTCTAAACTTTTATGCAACTTATTTCAAGTTGTACTTGTATTTATAACGCTCAAATAATTGAGAATGCTTGTTATCCAAATTCACGTTGCGACCTTGAATAAAGGCATGCGTTAAAACGCTAGAGCGCATATCTAATACATCGCCTTTGGAGATAATGATATTCGCATCTTTACCTGCTTCGATACTGCCAGTGCGGTCAGCGATGCCTAGGATTTTTGCAGCATTCAAGGTAATTGCTGAAAGTGCCTCTTCCTTTGTCATTCCGTAAGCTGCCATCGTTCCAGCATGGAAAGGAAGGTCGCGTTGACGCCAGTTTCCATCGCTGCCTTCGAAGCTCATGGAGAATAAGACTCCCGCTTTTTGTAACATGCCTGGAGTTTTATAGGGTTGATCAACGGCATCGTCTTCTGTAGCGGGTAAGCTGTGGATTTCTCCCAAAATCACCGCTACTTTATTCTCCTTCAAAATATCAGCAATCATCCAGCTGTCTGTTGCACCTACGAGAACAAGCTTGAAGTTGAATTCTTTGGCAAAATGAATAGCCGTAAGCATTTCCTTCACTAGGTCGCAATGCACGAAGAAGGGCTTGCTGCCGTCGAATAATCCTCTGGTTGCTTCGAACTTCAGGTTCGTACCCGTATGGGTCTTCTCGTTCAAATAGGCTTTTGCTTCCTGAAAAAAGGACCGCGCCTCTTCGAGGCGCGC
>CAJCBY010000193.1 GCA_903960725.1 uncultured Cytophagaceae bacterium
AATCCCATTGAACCCCTAACATTTGAAAAATTCAGCTTCTATTGCCATTGAGACACCCACGTTTTGGGGTAAAAATTACGAGTTAATTGACTCAGGAGGGTTCGAAAAACTAGAGCAATTTGGTGCATTTGTAGTGAGACGTCCTGAACCTCAGGCCGTATGGCAAAAATCCCTTTCAGAGGAATTCTGGGCAAGCAAGGCGAATGCCTATTTCAAAAAAGAAAAAGGCAGCACTGAACGTGGTGTTTGGGATGTGAAGAAAGGAGTTCCAGATAAGTGGTTTATGCCCTACAAATCGGATACGCTGGATTTGAATTTTAAGATTTCTTTATCTTCCTTCAAGCACGTCGGTATTTTCCCTGAGCAAGCTTCCAATTGGGAATTTTTGGCTAAAAATATACCTTTATTAAATACACCCAAACCTAAAATCTTGAACTTGTTCGCCTATACAGGAGGCGCCAGCTTAGCTTGTAAGCAAATGGGAGCAGATGTTACTCACGTAGATTCGGTTAAACCTGTTTTGTCTTGGGCAAGAGAGAATATGGAAGTATCTAAGCTAGACAATATTCGTTGGATGGCAGAAGATGCACTCAAATTCGTAAAACGCGAAGCAAGACGCGGCAATTTCTATCAAGGTATTCTACTCGATCCTCCAGCTTATGGTCGTGGTCCAGAAGGAGAGAAATGGGTACTAGAAGAGCAAATCGATGATATGTTGCGCTCAGTGAAAGAAATATTGGATCCCAAAGAACACATTCTATTAACAAACGTCTATTCGTTAGGATTTTCAACTCTCGTTGTCGAAAATTTAATGAAGGGTATTTTTAATGTGCCAGAGCAGGCAGAATCAGGGGAGATCTTTTTAAATGATGAATACGATAAAAAACTCCCCTTAGGAGTCTTTTATCGCTATCTGTATCAATCTTAATTTTTCGGGTAAATCACGCCTTTAGCAGCTAAAAGCGTATTTTTCATCAAAGAAACGATGGTCATTGGACCTACGCCTTTAGGAACAGGTGTGATGTAAGAACATTTCGGAGCTACGTCATCGAAATCTACGTCGCCTTTCAAGGCAAAGCCTGATTTCTTGGTGGCATCTTCCACACGTGTTAAACCCACGTCGATGACAACGGCACCAGGTTTAATGTGAGACGCCTTAATAAACTCCGGTATACCTAAGGCTGCAATGACAATATCCCCTTGAGAACAAATTTCTTCTAAATTAGTCGTTCTAGAGTGAGTTAAGGTCACCGTGCAGTTTCCCACAGGATGATTACGTTGCATTAAGATGGACATGGGCAATCCTACGATTTGAGAACGTCCTACGACCACGCAATGCTTTCCAGCCGTTTCAATTTTATAATAAGCTAATAAATCCAAAACCCCTTGCGGTGTGGCTGAAATGTAGGCCGGCAAACCTTTGGCCATACGACCAATGTTAATCGGGTGGAACCCATCTACGTCTTTAGACGGATGAATTGTTTCCATCACTTTATCCGGATTAATGTGCGCTGGTAGCGGTAGTTGAACGATTAATCCATCCATATCCGGATTATCGTTTACTTTTTGAACTTCCGCTAACAAATCAGCTTCAGAGATCGATGGATCAAATCGCAAAAGGGTAGAGTCAAAGCCTAATTCCTCGCACGACTTCACTTTATTCGCTACATACGTCTCTGATGCACCGTTATTTCCTACGAGGATGGCCACTAAATGTGGGGCTTTTTGGCCCGCTGCAACCATTTGTTTTACTTCTTCACCGATAGCGACTTTCATCGTTTCGGCCACCATCTTTCCATCGATAATCTGACTCATAATCTTATTTTTTACGTGCTTTCTTAGGGGCAGGAGCGGCATCGCCTAAAGCTAAGCACTCCTCTAATGTTAAATCTGCTGGTTCGGTTCCTTTCGGAATCTTCACGTTACGTTTACCGATTTGGATATAAGGGCCGTACATTCCGTTAACGACCTTTACCATCTCGTTCTCAGCAAATTCCTTAATGAATTTATTCGCGTCCACTTTACGCTTTGCCTCGATTAATTCAATCGCACGCGCTTGATCGATTGTGGCTAAATTATCCGTTTTGGATAAAGAATAATACTTCCCATTATGCTTCACATAAGGACCAAAACGGCCTTTCCCCGTCTCAATCAATGAATCTTCAAAGTACCCTAGACCTCCCGCTTCTGCATCTTTCAAGGCTTGGGCAATCACCGCAATCGCTTGATCTACTTCAATGGTGAATGGATCATGTGTATCTGGCAAACTCGTAAACTTGCCATCAAATTTAATATAAGGTCCTAGTTTACCCGCACCGATAATGACCGGCATATCGTTGTGAATACCTACTTCGCGAGGCAATTTAGGACGTTCTAGTAAGGCCAAAGCTTCTTCAAACGTCAATGTACTGACCGCCTGTGTCTTTGTCAAATTCGCAAATACGGGCTTTTCTTCTTCAGATGATTCTCCCAGTTGAACAAATGGCCCAAATTTCCCTAAACGAACCGATACTAATCGTCCCGTCTTAGGATCAACGCCTAATTCACGGCCACCGCCTACAGAACTACGGTTGATGGATTTAGAATCTTCAATGGTTTGGTGGAAAGACTTGTAGAAGTTTTTCATCAAGACTGTCCATTCTAATTTACCTTTGGCGATGTTATCGAATTCATCCTCCATTTCAGCGGTAAACGTATAATCGACTACGTTTTCGAAGTTCTCCACTAAGAAATCCGTCACTAATGTTCCGATATGAGTAGGGAATAACTTCGCTTTTTCCGTACCCACTGTTTCTGTCGCTTTCGTACCTGAAATTTCGTTGTTGGCTAATACCCAGGTTTGGAATTCACGCTCTCTTCCGGGACGATCTTCTTTCACCACATAGGCACGCTTAATAATTGTAGAAATCGTAGGAGCGTAGGTCGATGGACGACCAATGCCTTTTTCCTCCAAAGCCTTTACTAAACTAGCTTCTGTATAACGTGGCGCAGCACGCGTAAAACGCTCTTGCGCCTTCATTTCGTCTAATGTCAATACTTGACCTACATTCAAAGGAGGCAACATATCTTTGTTCTCATCCTCATCCTCATCATCTTTACCTTCTAGATACGCTTTCAAAAATCCTTCAAAGGCAATCACTTCGCCTTGGGCTGATAAAAGCTCAGGAGTCGTAGAAATATCAATTAAAGCAGTCGTACGCTCAATCAAGGCATCCGCCATTTGAGACGCAATAGCCCGCTTCCAAATTAACTCATATAAACGCTTCTCACGCGCATCCCCTGTGATACTGTGGTTCGCAAAATCCGTTGGACGGATGGCTTCGTGAGCCTCTTGTGCACTTTCAGACTTAGTTTTGAATTGACGGCTGTAGTGGAATTTAGCGCCATAAGCTGACTCAATTTCCGCTTTCGCCTTATCTCTCGCTTCTTGAGACAACATCGTGGAATCCGTACGCATGTAAGTAATGCGACCTGATTCATACAGTTTTTGAGCGACAGACATCGTTGTAGCCACCGCAAAACCTAATTTACGGGACGCCTCCTGTTGTAGTGTAGAGGTAGTAAATGGAGGTGCAGGTGATTTTTTCGCCGGTTTGGTTTCTAAGCTTTTGATGCTAAACGCTGCGCCTACACATTTTTTTAAGAAGTCTAATGCGTCATTTTCTTTGGCAAATGCCTTAGACAATTCTGCTTTCAATACTTTCTTACCAGGTAAATCGAAATGAGCGACCACCTTAAACGTAGCCACTGCCTCGTGATTCTCAATCTCACGCTCGCGTTCCACGATCAAGCGAACTGCGACCGATTGTACACGACCGGCTGATAAACCTTTCTGCACTTTAGACCAAAGCACCGGGGACAATTCAAATCCAATCAACCGATCCATAATCCGACGTGCCTGCTGCGCGTTCACTAAATCCATATCAATGGTTCGTGGCTGCGTGATGGCTTGTAAGATGGCTGGCTTCGTAATCTCCCGGAAAACAATCCGCTTCGCGTTATCTTGCAGTCCTAAAGCTTCTTTTAAGTGCCAGGAAATGGCTTCTCCCTCCCGGTCGTCGTCCGTTGCTAACCACACTTCTTCAGCTGATTTCGCTAGACTTTTTAACTCCGAAATGACTTTAGTCTTATCCGCAGACACCACGTAAGTGGGAGCGAAGTCATTCTCCACATCGATTGCTTTATCCCCCTTTAGAGGCAAATCGCGTACGTGACCAAAAGAAGACTTCACCACGAAATCCTTTCCCAAATATCCTTCTATGGTCTTCGCTTTTGCAGGAGACTCTACTATGACTAAATTTTTTGCCATTATGCTGGTTAAAAAATGAAAATCCTAAAATGACCCCAAATATAAGGGCTCTAAATTTAACAAAGAGGCAAAATTCACTGAAAAGCGAAAAAAAATTATTCGAGTATATTTCCGATTCTAATTCTTGAATTGATATTCACCCGAAATCCGATATAATTGAATCGAGCATTGCTGAAATTAGCTATGGCCTCTAATCTGAATATTTTGAAAACGCCATCAAGACCGTAACCTAGTTCGGTATATACTAAGTTTTGATTTCGAACGTAATTCATATTCGCAATCAGCACTTCTTTTACATATAGCTTTTTCATTCCTAACAAGGGCTTTAACCAAAGATTAGCAAATTGAAAAAAGCTTAGAGCTTCTACATAGGTTCCTCCAGTAGAATAAATATAATGATCCACGTTAAGCCGCTGATTAGCCCCTGAAGTGAAATTTTGATAATAACCCACTAAGCGATGGGATGCTAACATCTCGCCTGCCTGCAATAAATTCAACGTTCCATTGTAATGTTTGTAATCGATAAAATAGTCAGGTTTATTGCCAAAAAAGGTGCCAGCATTAACCAATAGCCCCATTTTTATCCATGGATTAACCTCCACATTATGTAAGTAGGAAAACTCTACCTGGTCAAAATCAGTTGAAGAACCCGCTACACCCCGCCAACCTGCCCGGTATTTTGCTAACAAAAGGGGTGAGGAGCCCCAATCCGTTAAGCGCGTGTTTGCGCGGTAACTTTGGGTTAAAAATGGCCTATATCCTACTTGAAACTGTGTAATAAAGGATTTATGCGTAGAAAAACCTTCTTGAACATACTCCGCATTACTCGGATTATTTGAACTAAAATCCCGATTCCTGAAATTGATCCAATGGTAACTCGATATATTATCCATCGGACTACGTTCTGAATACTCAACTAATGCCTTCAAAAAGAAACGCGCAGAATAACGTTTCAGCAAGTTAAACGTAGTGAACTTAGAACGATAAATCTTCATCTGGTTATTCTTCAACAGCAAAGTAGCCAGTGAATTCATCTCAGGAGAGATCGTATTTTCGGGGTTGAATTGCGACACAAAATCCCCATTACTAAGAGATGCATCAAACGAATCCCCTCGATAGCGTAAACGCACAAATCCTGAATTACGATTAATCCCGTAAGCTCTTCGGCCTACTACTTCAGCCTCTAACATATGGTAGCGAGCCCAACGCTTCCTAAAAACCAGACCAGAACTCGCTACAAATCCTTCTGCCACATTAAAATTAGAATCAAAAACGGGGGATTTATAATAAAGCTCGTATGGGTAAAAATCCTTTTTTAGTTTCCCAAAGTAGAAAGACTTACTTAATAATAATTGGGTCAACTTAAATGGCGTGACTTGAAAGCTATCAATTACTAGTTCCTTTTTTTCTATGGATGTATTATTCGTAAAAAAGGATGAATCTAGGGATACCTTGGGATTCTTTTCTTTGTAATAGACAGAATCAATCATCACTAAATTTGACGTCAGCCTTTGCTTCCACTTCCGCAGTAAGGAGCCATGCAAATTTGTAAGAAATTGATTTGCAAATGTTTCATCAAAGGCGAGCATAGATATAGCTAACGTTTCTTTGGGCTGTTTAGGCTCAGCAAACAATTCAGGATTATACAACCATTCTTCCGGACGACTAATGGCCTCTTGTTCCCAAATATATTCTCCCTGATTCCCTAAGAGTCCAGCTCGCAATCGAATGTGACCTTTCAATGGTATCCACTTCTTAAGAAAGGGCTGGTTTAGTAAATCTAACTCATACTCAATTGCATCAGAAAACACACTCCCTTCGAAGCGAACTAACCAACCTAATTCATCCAAAGTAATCACACCGGTAAACAGACGATCTCGTTTAATTTTAGGCTTGACATAAAACTGATGACACTTTTTGCCTTGTACTAACGTATCTCCTTTATTACTAAATTGGTAATAGGATTTTGCATGGTAATTCAAGGGGGAAACACAATAGGTTCCTACATAATCTTGATAAAAATCTGGCCAAACAAATAACGTAGGCTTGACATACTTCTTTTGAAAACTCTCTACCGATTCAATACCATGAATCAGTTGATTCAAATGACCTACCTGCACCTCCGAGATGGTCTGATTACCATACCATTGGCCCATTTGAATACCTTCTTTCTCAGCTAATCGCTTTTTGGCAGCACCAAGGACTCGTGTAAATCGAGCTTTCTCTTGTACTTTAATACGCATCTTAAAGGAGCCAATCGCTTGACCATGTGCCTCTGCTCGTTGAAGAGCGAGGTCTACTACAGAGAGGGGAAGTGGGGACTGCGCTTGAATTTCATTTGGAAAAAAATGAAAAAAACATCCGATTAACAGGAATATTTTAAAACTGTTCAAGCGAGGAGGGAATTAAAATATTTAAATAGTCCTATTATAAATAGGATAAATCAAGCAATAAAACAAAGTTGTTAATAATTCCCTAACAAAGGAAATGTTCTCCTAAAATAGTGGCAAAATTGAAGCTAATCTATTAATTTTGTAAACATTTTTTACCAAACATTTTTACCACTCTTTTACCATGGCCTTTGACATTGAAATGATTAAAGCAGTTTACGATCGCATGCCAGCTCGCATTGCTGCGGCTCGTGCGTTAACAGGTAAACCGCTTACGTTAACTGAAAAAATTCTTTACAGCCATTTATGGGAAGGAACCGCTACTTCAGCTTATGCTAGAGGTGCTTCCTATGTAGATTTTGCTCCAGACCGTGTGGCAATGCAAGATGCAACTGCTCAAATGGCCTTATTACAATTTATGCAAGCAGGACGTCCGCAAGTGGCCGTTCCTTCTACCGTGCATTGTGATCACTTAATTGAAGCAAAAGTGGCCTCTACTACTGATTTAAAAGTAGCAGTGGATAAAAATAAAGAGGTTTACGACTTCTTATCGTCTGTTTCAGACAAATACGGTATCGGTTTCTGGAAACCAGGCGCTGGTATCATTCACCAAGTAGTATTAGAAAATTATGCTTTCCCAGGCGGAATGATGATCGGAACAGACTCACACACGGTAAACGCGGGTGGTTTAGGTATGATCGCCATCGGTGTAGGTGGAGCAGATGCTTGCGATGTCATGGCAGGTTTAGCTTGGGAATTGAAATTCCCTAAACTAATCGGTGTTAAGTTAACTGGTAAATTAAATGGTTGGACCTCACCTAAAGACGTAATTCTTAAAGTGGCAGGTATCCTGACAGTAAAAGGTGGTACAGGTGCAGTTGTTGAATATTTCGGCGAAGGCGCAACCTCTATGTCATGTACTGGTAAAGGAACTATCTGTAACATGGGTGCGGAAATCGGTGCTACTACCTCTACATTCGGTTACGATGCATCCATGGCACGTTATTTAGAGTCTACCGGTCGTGCAGATGTAGCTGCTTTAGCAAACGGGGTTCAAGAACACTTGACAGCGGATCCTGAAGTATATGCTAACCCAGAAAAATACTTTGATCAAGTAATTGAAATCAATTTAGATACATTAGAACCTTATTTGAACGGTCCTTTCACTCCAGATTTAGCAACGCCTATCTCTAAAATGAAAGAAATGGCAGAGAAAAATGGCTGGCCTACAAAAATTGAGGTAGGCTTGATTGGTTCTTGTACCAACTCCTCTTATGAAGACATCGCACGTGCAGCTTCTTTAGCGAAGCAAGTAGCGGCGAAGGGTTTAAAGACCAAAGCACAATTTACAATCACACCAGGTTCTGAATTAGTTCGTTACACGATAGAGCGCGATGGCTTCATCTCGACTTTTGATTCTATTGGTGCGACCGTATTCTCAAATGCTTGTGGACCTTGTATTGGCCAATGGGCTCGTCCAGGTGCTGAAAAAGGGGAGAAGAACACCATTATTCATTCATTCAATAGAAACTTCGCGAAACGTGCGGACGGTAACCCAAATACCTTCGCTTTTGTAGCCTCTCCAGAAATGGTGACTGCTTTAGCGATTGCGGGGGATCTTACGTTCAATCCTTTAACGGATACGTTAACAAACGATAAAGGGGAACAGGTGAAATTAGATGCACCTACCGGAGACGAATTACCTAAGTTAGGTTTCGATGTGGAGGATGCAGGATACCAGGCTCCAGCAGCGGATGGTTCAGGTGTTCAGGTAAAAGTTTCACTTACATCAGATCGTTTACAATTATTAGATCCATTTGCAGCTTGGGAAGGATCTGATTTGAAAGGTTTGAAGTTGTTAATTAAGGCCAAAGGTAAATGTACGACGGACCACATCTCTATGGCGGGTCCTTGGTTGAAATACCGTGGTCACTTAGATAACATCTCGAATAATATGTTAATCGGAGCGGTGAACTTCTTCAATGAGAAGACAGACAACGTGAAGAATGCGTTAACAGGAGAATATGGACCAGTTCCAGCTACTCAACGTGCCTATAAAGCTGCAGGCGTAGGAACTATTGTCGTAGGGGATACTAATTATGGTGAAGGATCATCTCGTGAGCACGCAGCAATGGAGCCACGTCACTTAGGTGTTCGTGCCGTGTTAGTGAAGTCATTTGCTCGTATCCACGAAACCAACCTTAAGAAACAAGGTATGTTAGCTTTGACTTTCGCGAACGAGGCTGATTATGACAAAATTCAAGAAGATGATTCAATCAAC
Organism: uncultured Cytophagaceae bacterium; assembly: GCA_903960725.1. Lineage (GTDB taxonomy): Bacteria > Bacteroidota > Bacteroidia > Cytophagales > Spirosomataceae > Aquirufa. Next base: position 8,981 of record CAJCBY010000193.1, read on the forward strand.
ATCGTTGGTTTAGGAAGCTTTGCTCCTGAAAAATCATTGACGATCGAACTAGTTCATGCTGATGGTAGCACAGAAAGTTTTGCTGTAAACCACACCTATAATGAGCAGCAAATCGAATGGTTCAAAGCAGGTGGTGCCTTAAACATCATCCGTGCATCAGTAAAATAATTTGAAATAGGGGCGAAATTGCTTAATTTTGCCCCTTGTTAAAAAAATAAGCCCTAACAATCCCATGGCAGCAATTAACGCAGTTAAAATATTTTCTGGTTCTGCATCTAATTATTTAGCGAAAGATATTGCTAAGTATTATGGAAAAGATTTGGGCGCTGTAACTACTTTAAAGTTCTCAGACGGTGAAATGTCACCTAGTTTTGATGAATCTGTACGTGGTTGCGATGTGTTTATCATTCAGTCTACATTCCCTACAGCGGATAATTTAATGGAGCTGTTACTCATGATTGATGCCGCTAGACGTGCATCTGCTCATTATGTGACAGCTGTCATTCCTTATTTTGGGTATTCACGTCAAGATCGTAAAGATCGTCCACGTGTAGGTATTGGAGCGAAATTAATTGGTAATCTTTTGACAGCAGCAGGAGCGGATCGTTTAATGACGATTGACTTACATGCTGGTCAAATTCAAGGTTTCATGGACTTCCCAGTAGATCACTTGGAAGGAAATGCCATCTTCGTTCCTTATTTGAAATCATTAAATTTAGACAACATTCTTTTTGCATCACCCGATGTAGGAGGCGTTGTTCGTACGCGTAATATGGCCAAATTCTTCAATGCAGAAATGGTTATTTGCGATAAGCACCGTAAGCGGGCTAATGAAATTGCTTCGATGCAATTAATTGGAGACGTGAAAGGGGCAGATGTCATCTTAGTCGATGACTTAATTGATACGGGTGGCACTTTGTGCAAAGCGGCTCAATTAATCATGGATAAAGGGGCAAATTCAGTTAGGGCGGTTGTCACCCACCCAGTTTTATCAGGTAAAGCGTATGAAAACATTTCTAATTCTGTATTAACAGAGTTATTAGTGACAGATACCATTCCTTCGAAACAAGAATGTGACAAAATAAAGATTCTTTCGGTAGCTGAGCTTTTTGCAAAGGCAATCGGACGTATCCGTGATCACGAATCTATCAGTTCATTATTTATTAAATATTAATTTCAACCGTTTCTAGGGGATAGCCTTTGTGCGAAAGACTAGAAGCATTAACAAAAACAAAATGAAAAAATTAGAGATTGTAGGGTTTAAAAGAGCGAATCTCGGTACGAAGAGCGCAAATGATTTACGTAACGAAGCAATGGCACCCTGTGTATTATACGGTGGTTCTGAGCAAGTTCACTTTGCTGTTCCAATGATCCTTTTCCGTGAATTATTATATTCTGCGGATGTGTACGAAGTTGAATTAAACATTGAGGGAACGAAATACCGTGCGATCTTACAAGATGCACAGTTCCACCCAGTAAACGAGATGATCTACCACGTAGACTTCTTAGAAATCCAAAAAGGTAAGCCAATCAAGATTGCTGTACCTATTAAAGTAACTGGAAATTCTCCAGGTGTTATCAAAGGGGGTAAAATGGTGCAAAAATTACGTAAGGTAACTTTACGTGGTCAAGCAGAAAGCATTCCTGATTTCGTAACAGTTGATATTTCTGGTTTAGACTTAGGTCAAACGGTTAAAGTAAACAAACTACAGGTAGAAGGATGTGAGATCTTAAATCCAATGTCTAACCCAGTAGCAACAATCGACATCCCAAGAGCATTAAGAGGTAAGTTAACTGCTTAATATCTCTATCGGATTTCACAGATTGATAGATAAAGAAAAAGCCCCGCAATTGCGGGGCTTTTTTTATGCCTAGATTAAAAAGAATCTATTTCTTAGCGACAATCGATTTTACGATTGGCGCTTTCTCCATCTTCTTTACTGAAGCATGATCGTTATCTCCTACGTGAATGTATGGAGCAATCACAAGAGAAACGATGGACATCAATTTAATCAAGATGTTCATAGAAGGACCTGATGTATCTTTGAATGGATCACCCACGGTATCACCTGTTACAGCAGCTTTGTGAGGCTCAGAACCTTTCTTATATGTTTGACCATCGATTAATACACCTTTCTCGAATGATTTCTTAGCGTTATCCCAAGCTCCACCCGCATTTGATTGGAAAATACCCATCAATACACCTGAAACTGTAACACCTGCTAAAACACCACCTAAAACTTCTGGTCCCATAGTGAAACCAACAATAACAGGAACTGTTAGAGCGATAGCACCTGGAAGAATCATTTGGCGAATAGACGCCTCAGTAGAGATAGCCACACACTTCTCGTATTCTGGCTTCGCTTTGTATTCCATAATTCCTGGAATCTCACGGAATTGACGACGAACTTCGTTCACCATTTCCATAGCCGCTTTACCTACCGCAGAGATACATAGAGCAGAGAAGATGAATGGAATCATACCACCTACGAATAAACCTGCTAAAACATCCGCTTTGTAGATATCAATTTGGCTAATGCCTGCAATACCAACGAAAGCAGCAAAAAGAGCTAAAGAAGTTAAAGCTGCAGAAGCAATAGCAAAACCTTTACCCGTTGCAGCAGTTGTATTTCCTACTGCATCTAAGTTATCCGTACGATCACGAACTTCAGAAGGTAATTGAGCCATTTCAGCAATACCACCCGCGTTATCCGCGATAGGTCCAAAAGCATCAATAGCTAACTGCATCGCTGTCGTAGCCATCATACCTGCAGCAGCTATAGACACACCGTAAATTCCTGCGAAGTGATAAGAACCAATAATACCAGCTGCCAAAACTAAAATAGGCAATAC
>CAJCBY010000194.1 GCA_903960725.1 uncultured Cytophagaceae bacterium
ATGTAACTTCTTCGTGAACAGATAATAAATCACGGCAGCCGCAAAGGCTGCGCCGATCAAAAACTCCCATCCCGCCCAATAAACCGGTGCCTGTAAATTTCCTTGCACGAACACATCTTTAATGTAGGGGGCGATGAGGCCTGCGTTTTGGCCTATTAAAGGTACTGCTGTCAAAACCGCGGCTAAAAGTAAACCCACGAACCCAATCGCCGTAGTATACTTCCAGTTAAATCGAAACTCCCCTAACTGCCATTCCTGCAGTACCACAGCAGAAAAATAGGTTAATGGAATCCAACACATCGAAGAATAATGGACAATCTTTGTTTTCACTAAACTAAATAGGATCAGCACCACCCAAAACAAAACCTTCATCCAGTTCGAAAAATCCAAGTCCTCGCGCTTCCAACGAAATAATCGCGCTCCTGCCCAAATCGATATAGGGAAACAACCGACTAGCAAGACTACAAAATGGTAGTAAAATGGCTGCCCATGACCGGCATCCCCTGTGGTCATCAAACGCACTTGATAGCTAAAGAAATCCTCAATGATCTGCCAGCCAAATTTATAGGCTATCAAACCATACCAAGCCAGAAAGAAGAATACGGAAATCAAACCGGCTACGACTGCCCCAATAAACAACCGCTTGTTCACTCGAGATCGGTACACAATTCCAACGAACAGGAGGGTCAATGCCCAGAGAAGTAATGCCGCGGGGCCTTTGGTTAATAAGGCTAAACCAATGGCGATACCCGCAAAAACAACCTGCCTTAAACGAGTCGAATCCTGAAAAAACTCAGAATAGAAATAAACCCCTAAAAATATCAACAAATTGAAAAGCGGATCAATAATACCAGAACTCGCATAGACATGCGGGGTGATTGCTACTAAATAGGAGAAGGCCCACAGATTCCCAAAATTAGTCCCCATCGTCTTCTTCCCTACCGCATGCAAGGTCCAAAGGGTCAGAATCCCAATCACCGCATTGGGAAACCGAGCCGCAAATTCCATCGAAATATCCGACTGACCGGAGAAAGAATCAAAGGCCATAAAACTCAGCGCCTGCAACCAAAGAAACAAAGGTGGCTTTTCCCAGAAAGGCTGAAAGTTGATTTGGACACTTAAAAAATCCCCCGTCACAATCATCTCCCGGGCTGACTCCGCAAAATTCACCTCATCCCAATCAAATAAATGGGTCGACCCCAAAAAAGGAATGTATACAGCGGCTCCCACGAGCGCCCAAAACAGATAGGGTTTATTTTGAACTGCTTTTAGCATAATGTATCGAGTAGAATAAGGCGGATGAGCTGACTCCGATAGCTGCACCTACGAGCGTATCTACCGGAAAATGTTGAAATAAATAGACTCTTGAATAGGCAACGCCTACGGCGATTAAACCGGCGAAAAGACCCCAGTGCCGGCGACGCAAGAGCACCGCCACCCAAAAAAACATAAAAAAGGCTGCCCCCGTGTGACCGGACGGCATGGAATTATACGAATGTATGGGCAAGCCTTCCACTAGATGCCACTTCAATCCACTAGAGGCAAAGTAAGCTAAAGGCCGCAGAGCCTCTGAGAATACAAAATGCTTTAAAATCTGAATCAATCCGGTCGATAAAGCATAGGAATACACATAAGGTAAGGCGTAAGCTTTCTGAAAACGGATCAGATAGACCAAAAGTAAAATAGGGAGGACAACTTCGGCAATAGAAGTAAGGCCTTGAAAAACGATATCTACGAAAGCATTGTTCGCACCGTTAATCAAAAGCAGCTGATTCAGGCGCTCAGTGGAGCCCACAAAAAACCAGCCCACTACTTCGAATAAAATAAAAATCCCTAAAAATGCTTTTACAGCTGGACTCCAATGCTTCATGCCTCGAAATTACGAATTTGTTCAGCGCAACTATTGCTGTTTTCGAATATTTTCGTAATTTCGCATTCTTTTTTACCCAAGAGTGAAAATGAACGTCCTAGAAGCATACCAGATACCGATACTTTCTTTAGAGGATAAAGTATACCCGTATTCCTTCACTGGGAATGATGAATTTTTCGCTGCTTTCGAGCAGGAATGGGTTCAAAAAGGCGAATTTAACGCAAAAGCGACGTTAGATAAATCGGCCACCATGATTCAGGTAAGACTGGAAATTGAGGGCCATTTGAAATTAATTTGCGACAGATCAAATGAGGAATTTGAATTCCCCATCCACCTTGATGAGAAGATTATCTACAAATATTCGGATCACAATGAAGATATGGGAGACAATTTATTCTTGTTAGACAGAAAGTCGCCTAAATTAGATTTATCGCAAGATTTATTTGATTTCATTGCCTTGCAGGTGCCTATGAAGAAGTTGCACCCGCGGTTTGTGAAACCTTTAGAAGAGCATGTAGATGGCGAGTTGATTTACACAACAGACCCAGAAGATGAAAATAAAGCCGATCAGGAGCCAGAAATGGACCCTAGATGGGCAGCATTAAAAAAATTAACAGACAATAATTAATAAATAACAATACCATGGCACATCCTAAAAGAAAAATCTCTACTACCCGTCGTGATACAAGAAGAGCGCATGATTTCGGAACTCCTAAGCATTTAGGTGTAGATCCACAAACAGGCGAAACTCACCTTTATCACCGTGCTCACGTACATGAAGGTAACTTGTTCTACAAAGGAAAAATGATCGTAGAAGGATTCACGGTTAAGTAATTCCCTGATAGACTGCAGCTTTACTCTATTTTTTCAGCACAACTGAAAAAATCCCGTTAAAATGCTATTTTTTGACTAAATTTAATGCTATTTTTGCCAAAAGCTTTAGTAATTAAACATAATTAAATGAAAATAGCCGTTGATGTGATGGGTGGGGATTATGCTCCAGAAGCTGTAATAGAAGGAATACTTTTATCGTTACC
>CAJCBY010000195.1 GCA_903960725.1 uncultured Cytophagaceae bacterium
ACCGATTGTAATAAATCCTCTAATGGATCCTTCACGTTGTGCGAGGCGTCGATCATCCAACCTAAATCTTTGGCATGATTCATTCCCTTCGCATCCATTCCATCTACCAATTCACTAAATATTAGGAACAACTGGTAGGGCTTGATTGAGCCAGCAGTCAAATCATCATCACCGTATTTCGAATCGTTGAAGTGGAAACCACCTAATTTGCCTTCCATCAAAAGAATCGAAACGATTTGCTCGATGTTCGCATTGGGTAAATGGTGACCTAAATCCACCAAGGTTTTCGCTTGTGGGCCTAATTTATTCACCATCGAATACGAGGCTCCCCAGTCCCCCACGGTGGTTGAATAGAAGTTCGGCTCATAGGCTTTGTATTCCAAATACAAAGACCAATCGGCCGGCAAAGCTGCATAAATTTCCCGCAAACTATCCACCGTGCGCTCATAGGCATGACGGAAGTTCAGTTGACCTGGAAAACAAGAACCATCTGACAACCAAACGGTTAATGCCTTAGATCCTAGAGAAACCCCATGCTTAATTACCTCGATATTGTGATCAATTGCTTGTTTCCGAGTTGACGCCGAAACGTGTTGTAAGGATCCGAACTTATACGAATGTGCTTGATTAGCTTGATCTTGAAAGGTATTCGAGTTCACGGCGTCGAATGCCAAACCATGTTGGGCTGCTAGGGATCGTATTGCCGCAGGATCCGAAGGGATATCCCAGGGGATATGCAATGAGATCGCACCAGAGGATTGATTTAAAGCATGCAGCAAACCGACATCCGCTATTTTTTCTTCCAAATTACGCGGTTCGCCTCCGCCGGAAAACCGACCGAAACGAGTCCCCCCCGTGCCTAGGGCCCAAGAAGGAATGGCTATTTGGAAATCTTTTAATTTCTGTAAAATACCTGCGGGCAAATTCAACTCGGATTTCAAAAAATCTAAGCGGCGGTTGTGCCCCGCCAATAAAGTATCATTATGGTTCGAAATGTTCATCATGCTATCTTAAAAATCCTGCGGCAACACCGCCATCCACGTTCAAGGCATTTCCGGTTGACTTTTTCAACAAGCCACCCACGAATGCGAAACAGGCATTAGCTATATCGTCCGGTAAAATAGATTCATTTAATAAGGTTCTTTTCGCGTAATAGGCTGGTAATTCAGCCACCGTGATTCCATAGGCTTTAGCGCGTCCTTCTGCCCAACCGCCTGCCCAGATATTGGAATCAGCGATTACCGCATCTGGATTCACCGTATTCACCCGAATGTGATCCGGTCCTAATTCGGCAGCTAATAAGCGTGTCATGTGTGCCTGCGCTGCTTTCGCTGAGCCATAACCTACGTTATTCGGTCCCGCCACAAAGGCATTCTTCGACACAATATTCACAATGTCTCCACCTAATCCTTGCTTGCGCATCACGGCAATTGCCGCTTGAGAAACTAAGTATTGCCCTTTCACTAAGATATCATATAATTTGTCCCAGTCGGCCTGCGTGTGCTCTAAGATTCCTTTCGAGATCGAAATCCCGGCATTATTCACGATCAAATCAACCCCACCGAAATCCAAACAAGCCTGCTTCATCGCTGCTTCGATCGATTCTTGATTGGTCACATCGGCAATCACTGTCGAAACGACGTCTTTTCCGAATAAGCCAACAAACTCTGCTTTGGCCTCCGCTAAACGGTCTGCATTTACATCGTTTAGAATCACGCAAGCGCCTTCTTGAGCCATCTTTTTGGCAATCGCTTTACCGATTCCACCACCGGATCCTGTGACAAACGCCACACGTCCTGACAAAGCTTTCGGCTTCGGCATGCGTTGAAGTTTCGCTTCTTCCAATAACCAATATTCGATATTAAAAGCCTCCTGACGAGGTAAAGACGTGTAAGAAGAAATGGCCTCCGCTCCACGCATCACATTAATGGCATTGGTGTAAAATTCGGCGGCAACGCGGGCCGTTTGCTTGTCTTTAGCAAACGTAAACATCCCCACACCTGGGTATAAAATCACCACTGGGTTTGGGTCACGCATCGCTGGCGAATTCGCATGCTTGCAAGAATCATAATAGGATCCATACATCTGACGGTAATCGGCAAACAGGGGAGTTAAAGCCTCCACCGAAACATCCGACCCTAGTACCAATGGCGAAATTTTTGTGCGCAAGAAGTGATCCGGGCAAGAGGTACCTAGCGGTGCTAAACGATTTAAATCATTCGAATTGATGAATTGTAATACGCGCTCATCGTCGGAAAAATGACCCACCATTTGGACATGGGAAGAGCAGAATCCGCGCAAAACGGGTGCTAGGGAAGCTGCCTTAGCAATGCGCTCCTCTGGAGAAAAGGATGACATTCGAGCTCCTCCAAAAACGTTCGCAGTTTTCGACTCAATGTATTCCGCACATTTCTCGATGACTTCTAATGTATTCAAGTAACATTCGTATGACGTATCGCCCCACGTAAATAATCCATGGGAACCTAACATGATGCCACGCAATTGAACACCCCGTGAAGCTGCTTCATCCAAACAAGCTTTTAATTGCAAGCCTAAATCAAAACCTGGACGTTGCCAGCCTACCCAACCGATCTGTCCGTCGAATAAGTCTTTCGTGATTTGCTCGCCATCTTTCGAAGCCGCAATCGCAATCGCTGCATCCGGATGTAAGTGGTCGATGTGTTTGAAAGGTAAAAAACCATGCAAAGGCGTGTCGATGGATGGTGCTTTGGAGGATAAATCAAAAATGCAATGATTAAATAATTCTACCATTTCATCTTCGTGTTCCAAACCACGGTATACAGTAGTCAGTGAAAGCAAACGGTCCATGTACAAAGCCGCACAGCCTGACTTCTTCAAAGTGCCGATATCTCCGCCCGAGCCTTTGATCCACATTACTTCCGTCTCAGATCCCGTTAAAGGATCCTTGTCTTGTATTTTTACTGAGGTATTTCCACCCCCATAATTGGTAATGCGTAAATCCGCTCCTAAAATATTAGAACGGTAGATGAATAGGTCGACTTCATTTCCAGCAAGCGCCGCTACTTTTGCGTCATCCCAGAGATACGATACGTGTTTGTACATGTTAAATTTATTTTATAAGCTAAACTTCAAAAGCAAAAGGGATCAATCGCCCTAGTTTACCTAGGGTAGGTCGAATTATTTTTTTAGCATTTTTCAGATTTGTAGGAAACTAGTATAAAAAAAGAGACGCGAAAATCGCGCCTCTTAAAATCTATTTCTTTTTCTTCGGTTGCGCCATGTCCATGTAGTCTACAACTAAACTACCAAGGGCTTTTACCCCCACTTGAAATTGACTTTCATCTAGGTGAAAGTCGGGTGTGTGGTGACCCGCTACTTCGTTCGCTTTTTTATTTTCTGGTCTTGCCCCTAAAAAGAAGAAGAACCCAGGAACTTTTTGTTGGAAGAAAGAGAAATCCTCTGCTCCTGTGTGTGCTGGAACTGTTCTTACCCGATCCTTACCATTCACACCTTGCAAGGTAGGCAACATTTTTTCAACCAATTGCGGATCATTATAGGTCATAGGATATCCTGTTCCTATCGTCACGTCTGCTTTTCCTCCACCACTTTCGGCAATATTTGTTGCGATATCTTTAATACGCTTGTGTACTAATTCACGTTGCGCTGTACCAAAAGTCCGGATGGTACCGATCATGTGAGAAGACTCTGGAATGATATTTTGGCGAATACCACTGTGTATCGCACCCACAGTAACAATCGCAGGATCTTCTGTAATATTAACCGAACGTGAAACAATCGTTTGTAGCCCCATCACAATTTGAGATGAAATCACAATCGGGTCAATTCCAGTCCAAGGACTTGCACCATGTGCTTGTTTTCCTTTCACCTTAATGTCCAATTGATCCACTGCCGCCATCGTTGCGCCTGGCTTGTATTCAATCACACCGTTATCATTTCCCGCGCCAATGTGTAAACCAAAAATCACATCCACTTTGGGATTTTCTAACACACCCTCTTTTACCATTAATTCAGCGCCCGCTAGTATAGTCTCACCTTTGTCATTGTAAACACCCTCTTCTGCCGGCTGGAAAATGAATTTCACGGTTCCTGCTAAATTTGCTCTTTCTGAGGCTAAAATCTCTGCGACGCCCATCAAAATAGCCACATGGGAATCATGACCACAAGCATGCATAACGCCTGTTTTTTGGCCATTAAAATCAGCAACAACTTTAGATTTAAAGGGAATATCTACACGCTCTGTAACCGGCAAACCATCCATGTCAGCACGCAAGGCAACAACTGGACCCGGTTTTCCCCCTTTCAAAATTCCCACCACGCCCGTTAAGGCTACTTTTTCTTGCACCTCAATCCCCAAAGAACGTAGATGTGCCGCAACGATTCCAGCCGTACGCACTTCTTGATTTCCTAATTCAGGATGTTCGTGAAAATCACGACGCCAGGCAATAACCTTGTCTTTCATCGCATCCGCTTTTTGAGCGATGACCGGTTTTAAATTAGATTGTGCATCCGCTAAAAAGGGAGCAGCTAATAAGCTGATTAAAAATATTTTTTTCATAGTTAATTTATTATTTGTATCCCCATCCACGCATGATTGCAATATTTTGCTTCATACAATCCAATGGCTTTAATCCTTGGTATGATTCTTGCTCGATGATAAAATGTTTCGTTCCACCTTCTTTGTCCCCTAATTTAACTAAGGCTTGAACGTCGATTTGACCAGAACCTTTACCTAAAACAGTAGATTCGAATTTCTCATGCCCAGCTGATGAAGGTACTTCATCTTTCACGTGCATCGACACGAAACGACCTGGGAATTTCTTCATGACCTCGGCAGGAACTCCTCCACCGTTAATCATATTACCTATATCTAATTGTTGTGCAACCAACGTAGGATCGGTATTATTCAACATGATGTCATATAATAATTCACCCTCTAATTTCTCAGAGAACTCGAAATCGTGATTATGGTAGCCGAAACGCATGCCTGATTTTTGGCATAATTCACCAGACTTATTAAAGATATCCATGTACTTTAACAATAGGTTCTTATCCTTACGAATCCCCATGTCTATGGATGGGCTAATGACTAATTCCTGGCCCATGATAGCGGCATCTTCAACCGTATTTTTCCAAAGGTCGGTAAAGTCATTCTTCGCATCATCCCAATGCAATTTGCCCATTACCGTGTGACCAGAAGGCATTTTCATCCCCAAATCATCTAAGCGTTTTTTGAATTCTTTTGCTTCCCAACCATAAAATTTACGGCCGATGTAATTCGCATGCTCTACATATTTGTAGCCCATTTCTGCCAAAGCGGTTAAGGTGCCTTGTGGATCTTTGCGCATATCCTCGCGGATGGAGTATAATTGAACTCCCACTAATTTCTTGTATTTAGCAGCTGCTAAAGCTTGCAAGGCTGGAGAAGCGAAGGCCAAAGCCCCAAGTCCCATAGCCGAATTGCGTAAAAAGGAACGTCTAGAATGATTCATAATTGATAGGTTTATTTAGGACTTCAAGCTACAAATTCTATTTCTATTTTACAAAATTCACGTAACTTCGAAACATGATGCAGCCCCTCGCAGAACGAATGCGCCCCACCACATTGGATGAATACATCGGCCAAGAAAAGGTTGTGGGTCCTAATGCACCTTTACGAAAAGCGATCGAGGCGGGACATTTGCCGTCTTGTATACTTTGGGGACCTCCAGGTGTGGGTAAAACGACACTGGCCACCTTATTATCTGGAGCACTAAAGCGAACCATGTACTCGCTTTCTGCCGTGCAATCTGGGGTAAAAGAAGTGCGAGAGACCCTTGAATTAGCGAAGAAGAATCGCATGTTCGAGGCGCAATCGCCCATTTTGTTCATCGATGAGATTCACCGTTTTTCGAAATCACAGCAGGACTCACTTTTAAATGCCGTAGAAAAAGGAATCGTCACCTTAGTGGGCGCGACGACAGAAAATCCGTCATTCGAAGTTATTTCGGCCCTTTTATCGCGGTGTCAAGTGTACGTACTTGAATCACTTTCGAATGAGCATCTGAATCAAATGCTATCAAAAGCGATTGCCACGGATGCGCTATTCAAGAATAAAAAAATCACATTAACTGAGACCGATGCTTTATTTCATTTCTCAGGCGGAGATGGTCGTAAGCTTTTAAATTTATTCGAATTATTGATTACAACCGAAGGTGGAAACGAGCTCGAGGTAACAAATGCCTTAGTTACAGAACGGTTACAAAAGAATTTAGCTCAATACGATAAGGACGGAGAACAACATTACGATATCATTTCTGCCTTCATCAAATCAATTCGCGGTTCAGATCCGGATGCGGCGGTATATTGGTTAGCTCGGATGTTAGTGGGTGGAGAATC
>CAJCBY010000196.1 GCA_903960725.1 uncultured Cytophagaceae bacterium
AAGATCCGATTTCACCCGCTTTGATCTTTTGTTTGAAATACCCCATCGAGATGTATTGCCAAATATCTCTGGACAAGTCAATCAAAATGGTATCTAAACGCTTTAGGCCATCAAAATAAGCTGCTAAATTATCGTAATGCTCAATTTGAGTCGTGTATTGGCTACGCTTGATCCCTAAATCTGCGTGCAATTTCGCCGCAAATTGTGGCCAATTAATTTCTGGAAATGACACCTGGTGTGCATTGAAATTACCCGTTGCTCCACCAAATTTTCCCGTAAAGGGCACTTGTGCTAAAAGATCTAATTGACGATTCAAACGCTCGGCAAAAACCTTAATTTCTTTTCCTAAACGCGTAGGAGAAGCCGGCTGTCCGTGTGTATGAGCTAACAGGGGAATCTCTTTCCACTCGTTTGCGTAGGCCTCTAATGTGGCAACAACTCCCTGATAAGCAGGTAAAATCACTTCGCGATGCGCCTCTGCTAAAGACAATGGAATCGCTGTATTGTTAATATCTTGAGACGTTAGGCCAAAGTGAATGAACTCCACAAAGGGGCTCATATCGCCTGGTAACGCTAGCATACGGTCCTTGATAAAATATTCTACCGCCTTTACGTCATGATTTGTCACCTTTTCGGTGTCCTTTATCCAAGTCGCATCCGCTTCCGTGAAGTTCGTGTACATGGAGCGCAATGCGGCATAATGCCCTTTAGGGAAGCCTTTTAATGGGGCCAAAGGAATCTCGCACAACGCAATAAAGTATTCGATTTCAACGCGAACTCGGTATTGAATCAATCCAAATTCGGAAAAATAAGGAGCGAGTGCGGCGGTTTGTTTGCGGTAACGACCATCAACCGGAGATATGGCAGTCAGTAAATTTAATTCCATGCTATCTTATCAAAGCACAAAGGTACAACAATTTAAAAATTATCCGTAATTTCAAGCATGCTAAGTCCCCGCATCCTTTCTGTCTTATTAGCCTTTGTCATCGCAGGGGTGGCAACCGCCTTTATTTCCTTCTTGCCACACTCTGATTCTGCCACCTTGTTTGTGAGTTTTATTAGTGTGCTTATTTTCGGATCCATCTTGATTTACTTTGCTTTGGACAACTTAGTTTTCAAAGAAGTAAATGAATTATATGACCAAATAAAGCAAATCAAGAAGAAAAGTTTCCCCTTGATTTCACGCAAACAATTAGTCCAAAAAGAGAACCCCATCGAACTCTTAAAAAGTGAACTAACCGCCTACGTCTCAACGACCGAAGACGAGGTAAAAGAATTAAAAAAGGCAGCCGTTTATCGCCAAGAATTCCTTGCAGACGTATCCCACGAACTTAAGACACCTATTTTCGCTGCCCAAGGTTTCGTCCATACCCTATTAGATAACCCGGATGAAAACCCAGAAATTCGTCAAAAATTCCTCGAAAAAGCAGCTAAAAGCTTAGATGGCTTGGATGTTTTAGTGAAGGACTTGTTAACCGTTTCTCAAATTGAAACAGGGGCCATTAAAATTGACAAAAAACGAATCAACCTGAGACCCCTCATCGAGGAAATTTTTGAGCAATTAGAAGGAAAAGCAAAAAAGCGGGGAGTCTCATTGGTTTTAAACTGCAAAGACACCGCTATTGACGTGAAAGCAGATGCTCAGCGCATCCAACAGGTGCTTGTTAACTTAATCGACAACGGTATTAAATACGGCAATCAAGAGGGAAAAGTAAGTGTTCAAATAGAGGACAAGAAAAAAAGTTATCTTATTTCCATCAAAGACAATGGCCCTGGCATTCCCGAGGAACACTTACCACGTCTCTTCGAACGCTTCTACCGCGTGGACAAAAGCCGCACTAAACTTAGCGGCGGGACCGGCCTTGGACTTTCCATCGTAAAACATATCATTCATGCTCACGGTAGTAAGATTATGGTGCAATCGAAGGTGGAAAAGGGGACGACTTTTTCATTTAAGTTAGAGCGAGCTATTTAAAAGGCTACTGCCTTTTAAATAGCTCGCTCTAACAAAGCACAAAGAACAAAGCAAAAAGCACAAAGTTGGAATCCCCTGCGGGGATGAATACGGTGATAAAATTCAAATGGTGAATGCTGAATGGTAAATGGTAAATGGTAAATAAATTTTAATTCAACATTTACCACTCAGCGATTATCATTATTTTCCAGAAAGGTTTAGTAAAACAAATTCGGAAAAATAGGACGAAGCCCATTTTTAGCTACCATTTTTTCCAGAGGTTTAAAAGGACTTTTTGCGAAAATTATGACGTAGGCCAATTTTGCA
>CAJCBY010000197.1 GCA_903960725.1 uncultured Cytophagaceae bacterium
GGTCAATTTTAAAGTTTGTATTCTTGGAGACTGCCCAATACGAAATGGTAAATAAGAGCACTACTAATCGATAGAAATCATTTTTTTTCATAATATTTTCTTGTACAGGTTCATTTTGGGCACTCTGTTTTTTCTTCTCTCTTTAAGTTAGGCTTGTAATAAAATAAATTAAATATTGATCAATTTCCAAAAATCATCTATCATTAAACGTAGTGTAGTGACCGTAATTTCTGGAGTGCCAGATAAAGAAGCAGTAACAGGTTCATTCTCTTTTGAACAGGCCAAAAGAAATACAAGAGAAACAACTGCGAATCGCACGATTCGATTTCGCATTCAATTATCTAAAAAGGGTTTTATCTGCATAAAAAGTGCCAAAAGGTACGAGTGAAGCTAAAAAAGCCCCAAAGACTTTGACTAAGTTCCATCGCTGTAAAAACGAAACTTGAAGTACTAAAACGACGTAAAGAACAAAAAGAATTCCATGTGCTAAACCCACCACGTAATTAGGCTGTGGCATACCAAATTTGTATTTTAAAATCATCGTAAAACCTAAAAGTAAATACGAACAACCTTCTAAAAATGCGACGATGCGTAGCCTTCCTATTGCTGTTTTCAATAAATCTTTAACCATTGTTTTATGAATTTGTGGTGCAAATATCAATAAACTAAATTAAATTCTTTACCGCCAAATAAATATATAGCTGATTTTTTTGCTCATAAAAACTTTAAGATTTAATTTGAAATTTGGCATTCATGATCTAGTGTAATAAATAGACGGATGTAGCATTCAGAGCTACTTATAAACCTTTAAAATAAAGTCCTCTCTTTGAGAAAAGTAAACATGAAAAAGAAATTTCAATATTTTATCATTGTTATCTTTAGCCTAATTGCATCTAGCTCGTTTAGTCAAATAAGTGAGGCTGATAATCCAATTTTTTTAGTGGCGAATGGGAGTGGTATTTCTAAAGAGGACGCTCGTCAAAATGCATTGAAATCAGCTATAATTTATGCTCTTAAGGGGATGAATACATCTGGGAATTCCAATATGATTGATTTTCAAAGTGTGGAGAGGTTGATTCCATTAACTAATTCCTTCTTAAATTATACAATTTCAAATGATGATCCACTTCCAAGTGGGATAATAGCCTCTACAATTAAAGTTAAAATTGATGCGGATAGATTTACTAATGTTTTGAAAACAGTAGGTATAAATTTAGATTTTAGGGGAGGAAAAATTGCGCTTCAGATTAAGCAGCAGATTATTAATGAACAAAGTGAAACAGCATCAATTTCGCGTATGATTGAATTGTTAGATGAGCCAATGCATTCCGTATTTGATTATAAAATCAAAAGTAGCTTTCCCAAAAGTCTGGACGATACAAATAAAGAATGGGCTATTCCTTTAAAGGTTCAAGTTGTTACCAATAAGGAAATAGACAATTGTAGTCAATTTTTTTTTCATACTCTTTCTGAATTCATGGTAGATCCAGAAGAAGCAGAATTGTATGAAAAAATGGATAAGATGACATTTCCAATAAGATTAAATTACCAGGGTAGTCGATATGAATTTCGTTTAAGGAAGTTGTCTTCAGTTTACAGTGTCAGGGAGTTGGTAGATAAATGGGAGTATTATCTTTGGAATTTTAAAGTTCAAGAAGGTACCAATGAATATGCTAGAAAGGTGAATATGACCTTAGAGAATTCTAATAATTATGGCGAAAGAGTTTCAAACGAATCAATTAATAGAGCCAAAATAGACTATCAGTTTACTCTGAATGCAACTAATTATCAAAATTCCGATGAATTAGATATAGTTTTACCTAAGGCGTTACAATTAGTTGGAGAATTTAGCTGGTTTGATAAAAAGACTTTGACAGAACTAGAGACTATCGGTAATTATACCGTGATTTCTAGCGGATTTACACCATTAGATTTAAGAAATGTGGAAGTTGATATTGGTAACATCAGCTCAGAACCTGGTATAGAATCAAATAGCAACCAACCATTAGACTCAGAAATTGAAATCTTTACCGCTGTTGAGCACCAAGCTGAATTTCCCGGTGGCTCTGGAGCATGGGGGCGTTATTTAAATAAAACATTGAAATATCCTTCATCTGCTCAAAAGAAAAATATAGGTGGTCGAGTCTTCGTCTCTTTTGTGGTTAATATTGATGGCACAATTCAAGATGTTCAAGTTTTAAAAGGCGTAGGATATGGTTGTGATGAAGAAGCTGTAAGGGTGGTGAAATCAATGCCAAGATGGAATCCAGCTAAACAATCTGGACGTGCAGTCCGTTCTAGATTTACCCAACCCATTACTTTTGTTTTGTCAGAGTAATAATTAGAGATTTAGTATTTGAATATTTAAGTAAAGCATATGTCCCAATTTAAGGTAGCTCTTCAGCTTTTTAGTTTAGTTATAATTGCGTTTGTATTATACTCCTGCGTATCTAATGTAGACTTAGAGGCAAATGTGGCTTATAAAATAAATATTACTAGTTCGCCTGTGACGGCTGTTACGTCTAATAGCGCTGTTTGTGGCGGAACAGTTAATTCTACTGGAGGTGTTGATTTGATAGAAAGAGGTGTATGTTATGCCACTACCCCCTTCCCTTCGATAAAAAATATTAGAGCTAAGGCGGCTACCGCTGTTTTGGGAAGCTATCAAGTTACCTTAAGTGGACTCACTTCTGATACGAAGTATTTTGTTACATCCTATGCGATTAGTGTTAAAGACACTGCTTATGGGGAGCAAATGGAATTTACGACAACTTCTCTTTTGCCTGTTGTTACGACTAATGATGTGGCTGCGATTACTACATCTAATGCACAAGTCTTTTCAACATTGGTTTCTGTTGGGGCAAGTCCTATTGAACAAAGAGGCGTTTGCTGGGCCACTACGGCTAATCCCACTATTGCCAATGAAAAGACCTCAGACGGTACCGCTACGGGGACAATTACTTCAGCTATTTTGGGCTTGAAACAAAACACCCGCTACTTCGTGAGGGCCTATGCCAAAAATGGGAATGGAGTAGCCTATGGAAGAGAGCTTTCTTTCAACACGCCTCAGCCTACCACGGAAGATTTGAATGAAGTTCAATTCATATCAAATAATATAGGATTTATAGCGGGTAATAAAGTCCTTTTAAAAACTATCAATGGCGGGGATACGTGGACCAAAATTCGAGAAAGTTCATCCGTTAATTTCACAAGCATACATTTTGAAAACGAAAATTTAGGTTACGCCGGCGGAAACGATCAAAATTACGCCTACCTCTACAAAACAACCGATGGAGGATTAAGTTGGGCTCAAGTAACTAGGGAATGGAATGGTAATGAGCGCTTGAAAATTACCGGAATATTTACTTCTGGAAGCAATGCAGTTAGCTTTCTATTTAATGCCTATCCAAATGCATCACAAGTTTCAGGAACGATTGCCTTTTCATCTGATGCAGGGGTAAATTGGACCAGAACAAAGGCCTCTAAAATCGTTGGATTTAATTGCGGGGATATGAATACCGATGGGAAGGTTTACATAGGCAGTAGTAATTATTGGGCAGGAACTACCAACAATTGCTCCATTTTTACATCCACATTCCTAGCCAATGGCTCTAAAACCGTAACAGAGAAAAACTTAGATGGTATTGCTGATCTATATGGATTAGACATGAATGGATTAAAAGGCTATGCGGTAGGCTCTAATGGTAAGTACTTTACCTCAGGCGATGGGGGCCTAAATTGGTCCATGAGAACCATTGCTGGCTACTCAGCTGAGACAATGAATGATGTCCTATTTAAAGACGGTTCAAAAGGCTTCATAGCAGCCACTAATGGCATTTTATTGAAAACAATTGATGGTGGATTGTCCTGGTTTAAAGAGCCTACTGATAGTGTAGAAGATTTCACTAGTATAGCGATTAAACCCGATGGAACAGTATTTGCAGTGGGTACAAAGGGAGAAATATTTAGAAAGATTTTATAATTGAACGAATTTTTAAACCAACTTAACTTTTAATTATATGAAAAATTTAAAGAGAATTACCTGCTTAACATTGATTAGTATGTTGATGTTATTTTCTGCAAGTGTTAGTCAAGCTCAAACTTTGGGAACAAA
>CAJCBY010000198.1 GCA_903960725.1 uncultured Cytophagaceae bacterium
AGAAAGCCAGCTACAACCTAAGAATCCTAGTACTAATAAAACCATGGAAGTCGCTAATTCCCACACGGGAACGCCATAAGGCAAGCGAACCATCATGTTAATGGGCGATGTGAATGGGATCATAGAGGCCCAAAAAGCAATCGTACTATCTGGCTCCTGCATCGTAAACTGCGCCATTACAAAAGCTAAAATGATTGGCAACATGACGATAAATGTAAATTGCTGCGCTTCAGCTGTATTCTCTACTGCACTACCTATCGCCGCGAAAAGAGAGCTGTACAATAAATAACCAAAAAGGAAATAGAAAAGGAATCCGCCTACAACCAAAGGTATATTCGTGCTTTCGATCACTTTAGTCACTTCAGCCATGGGCGATGCCTCTTCTACCTGCTTAGCTACCTCGGGATCTGCCTTTTTCATTTGCTCCATTTTCTGCTTCACCGGACTTGCTGTATAGAAAGTTGAAGCCACCTGTGATAAGCCAATCGTCAACACAATCCACAATAAAAACTGGGTTAATCCCACCATTCCTACTCCTAAAATCTTGCCTAACATTAACTGATATGGTTTGATAGACGATATAATCACCTCTATAATTCGACTACTTTTCTCCTCAATCACCCCATTCATCACTTGAGATCCATACAATAATAAAGTGACGTAAAGAAGCATTCCCATCACTCCAGCTAATATCATGGCGCCGCCAGAAGATGAACTCGTCTCATTACCCGTATCCGAAACCGTAATCGTCTCACTACCCACATCTACTTGCGTTTTATCATAAATATCTGACGCTATTCCTGCCTCTTTCATGAGTGTAGCTCTTACCTTTTTCTCAATCACCCGCTCAATCGTTGACTTTAAGGGCAAGCTTAAATTCTTTTCCGAATAGATTTTGAGCTCTTTCGATTGCGTTAAAATATCTTTTGGCAAATGTACAAAAGCAACATAGCCTTCCTTCGTAAATGACTTTTTCAATTCCTCTGCAGGCTTTTTCACTAAGGTAAACTCCACTTCCTTATCTTTCAAATCAGCGACTTGAAATAAGCCGCTTTCATCTAAAATCTCTACCCGCTTTACGTCCTTATCTTGCATAGCTAACCAGATAGGCACCGCATAAATAGCTGTAATTAAAATAGGCCCTAATAGAGAGGCTATCCAGAAGGACTTCTTTTGAATGCGGGTCAAATACTCCCGCTGAATCACTAATAATATCTTGTTCATGGCTTATTTCGTTTCGGCTACTACTTGAATAAATATGTCATTAAAGGACGGAATCACCTCTTTAAACTCGAATAAATCCACTTGCTTAAGTAAGGCTGCAATGGCCTGATTCGTTTGATCAGGTTGAGTCAATTTGATAAGAGCTCTGTTGTTTTCAGGAACGATGCTGATTATCTCAAATGCCTTAGAATCGGCTAATTGACCCGAATAAGAGATCTCGTACTCAAATTTTTTGAAACGATTCCTAACCTCATCTTTCTCGCCTGTCAACACTACTTGAGAATGATTAATCAGCGCAATGCTATCGCATAATTCCTCAACAGATTCCATGCGGTGAGTAGAGAATAAGATCGTTGTTCCTCTTTCTTTTAGACCTAAAATCTCATCTTTGAGCATATTCGCATTGATGGGGTCAAAACCAGAAAAAGGCTCATCTAGAATCAATAATTTAGGCTCATGCACCACGGTAGCAATAAACTGGGTCTTTTGCTGCATTCCTTTGGAAAGATCATCAACCTGCTTATTCCACCAATCTTTTATATCCAGGCGGATAAACCAATCCTTCAATCTATTCTGCGCCTCCGCCTTAGAAAGCCCTTTTAATTGGGCCAAATAAAGTAACTGCTCCCCTACCTTCATTTTCTTATACAAGCCACGCTCCTCCGGCAAATAACCTATCTGCTCGACGTGCTTCGGTTGCAACAATTCTCCATCGAATAACACCCTTCCTTCATCAGGAGCAGTAATCTGGTTAATAATTCGAATAAGGGACGTTTTACCAGCACCATTTGGACCTAGAAGACCAAAAATTTGGCCCTTAGGAATCTCCAAACTCACTCCGGCTAACGCCGTGTGATCCGCATAACGCTTCACCACGTTTTGAATAGATAGTATCATAGATTGAAATTAACAAAGCGAAATTAAACAAAAAATGCGTTCGAATCCTGGTAAAAGGATGAACGCAAAATAAAAAGGATGAGTGATTTTAGGCGATGATTTTGGCCACAAAATCCCAAATAACTACCCCCATACTTACAGATACATTCAAAGAGTGCTTTGTCCCAAATTGAGGTATTTCTAAACTAAAATCCGCCTCTTGAATCCAAGCATCATTTACTCCAAAAACTTCGTTACCAAAAACAAAAGCGTATTTCTGATCTTTAACTGGTTGGAATTTCTCTAATGAAACGGAGCCTTGTACTTGTTCTACACACACGATTTGGTATCCCTCAGCTCGAAGAGCCGTCCGACTTTCCGCACCATCCTCAAAATAGATCCAATCTACCGATTCATCAGCACCTAAGGCTGTTTTCGAAATTTCCCGATGGGGAGGTTGTGCGGTAATTCCACACAAATGAATGGCAGCACACTTAAAGGCATCCCCTGTTCGAAAGGCTGAACCTATGTTATTCATACTCCTGATGTCATCTAAAACGATCACATAAGGGAATTTTTCAGTGGTTTTATACGCGGATACATCGAGCCTATTGAGCTCATCCATGGATAACTTCTTTGACATATTTACGCAATCCAAGAGAAAGGATACGCTAATTCAGGCACCTTAACTCGATCTGCTAATTTTTCTAAACGGGCTGGTAAATTAGCCACATAATCACGTGCCTTTTCGGCCGTTTCATTCAATCCTGACATGTTTTCGATATCCCAATCAGCGATTAAACCTTTCATGATTGTCACATAGTCAGTGGTCGTATATACACCCAGACGTTGTGCCGCATCAGAGAAATGCTCAAATAAAGAACTCTTCGCTCCATTAATCTCTCTCAAGAAATGCGCTGGCATAACAATCTTCTTTTTCATCATATCAGCGAAAGCAAGCATCATTTCGTTCGGATCTAAGGTAAAAATTTCAGAAACAAAAGAACGATAGGCCTTG
>CAJCBY010000199.1 GCA_903960725.1 uncultured Cytophagaceae bacterium
AATTAAGAAAAAACACATTGCGAGCCTCATTCTTTCATTCTTTTCGGTAAATTGCAAATTAATACGATTGAATTTAAGATTGATTTAATGGAAAATAAAAAACAGGATACCGCCTCGGCATTGAAGGATATAATTTCACACGCGAAAGAATATGGATTCGTATTTCCTTCTTCAGAGATATATGATGGTTTGCAAGCGGTATATGATTACGGTCAAAACGGTGTCGAGTTAAAGAATAATTTAAAAACAGTTTGGTACAAGGCGATGACGATGTTAAATGACAACGTGGTAGGTCTTGATGCGGCTATTTTTATGCATCCATTGACTTGGAAGGCCTCTGGTCACGTGGATTCGTTTAACGATCCGATGATTGATAACAAGGATTCCAAAAAACGTTACCGCGCAGATACCTTATTAGAAGAAAGAGCGGCGCAATTAGAGGACGAAGGAAAAGAGGCAGAAGCGAAAGCTTTATTACAAAAGATGGCGAAATGCTTAGATGCAGGGGATTTAGAGGGAGTTCGCCAAATCATTATCGATGAAAATATCAAGTGTCCAGTTTCGAACACGGCTAATTGGACTGAGGTGCGTCAATTTAATTTGATGTTCTCTACACAAGTAGGCGCGGTTTCAGAGGATGCGAGTTTAATTTATTTACGTCCAGAGACGGCTCAAGGAATCTTTGTGAACTTCTTGAACGTACAGAAGACAGGCCGCATGAAGGTACCTTTTGGCATTGCCCAAATCGGAAAAGCCTTCCGTAACGAGATCGTTGCACGTAATTTCATTTTCCGTATGCGGGAATTCGAACAAATGGAGATGCAATTCTTCGTTCGCCCTGGCACAGAAATGGAATGGTATGCAAAGTGGAAAGAAACCCGTATGAAGTTCCACTTAGCCTTAGGTTTACCAGCTACTTCCTTGAAATTCCATGATCACGATAAATTAGCCCACTACGCGAATGCGGCGGTGGATATTGAGTACAAATTCCCGTTTGGCTTTAAAGAAATGGAAGGAATCCACTCGAGAACGGATTTCGACTTGAAAGCACACCAAGATTTATCGAGAAAAAAACAACAATATTTTGACCCAGAAATAAACGAAAATTACATACCTTATGTGGTTGAAACGTCCGTAGGGGCTGATCGTTTATTCTTAGCGATTCTTTGCAATGCCTATACAGAAGAGACGGTGGGCGAAGGAGACCAAGAAAAACAACGTGTTTTCTTAAATTTCCATCCTGCTTTAGCTCCTGTGAAAGTGGCCGTTCTTCCTTTAGTAAAGAAGGATGGTTTAGCAGAGAAAGCACAAGAAATTACAAACAGCATTAAATTTGCCTTCAATACAACATACGACGATGGTGGCGCCATAGGCAAGCGTTATACCCGTCAAGATTTAATTGGAACACCGTATTGTGTGGTAGTTGATTACCAAACAATGGAAGACAACACCGTGACCGTTCGCGATCGCAATACGATGACCCAAGAGCGCATTTCTATAGCAGACCTAAAAGAGAAAATTGGGTATGCTGTATCGATGGAGCGTATTTTTGAAAAACTTTTAAGTTAAAACGCAAACAACGACGATTATGATCACCGAAGAGAGCAATCCAGCAGAAGAATTGGAAACCACTCCCACTATTCCAGAAGAAACACCAGCAGCAGAGCCTGCAGTCGAAGAGACTCCAGTTGAAGAGACTGTAGTCGAAGAGACTGAAGAAGCAGAAGTTGTAGCCGAAGAGGCTCCAGTTGAAGCGATTGTTGAAGCAGAGGCAGTAGCCGAAGAGGCTCCAGTTGCTGAGGCAGCACTCGCTGAGGATGTTGTTTTTCCTGTAGTGGAAGAGAAGGCAGTGGAATTTCCGGTTTTAGACCTTTCAAAAGCGACAAAAGAAAGCATTCTTGCCTTCTACGAGCAATTGAAATCTATTCTTCAGGCGAGCGCCTCATCGGCGAACTTCAAAAAAGTCGATGAATTAACGAAAGAGGTAAAAACGGCTTGGGATGCTATTAAACAGGGTGAACGCGCTGAAGCTTTGGCATTATTCAAGTCTTCCAATGAAGATTCAGAAGAAGGATTCTCCTTCAAAGGGGACCAGATCTCCCAACAAATCGACGCTATTGCTAGCTTTATTCGCACAGAAAGAGGAGCATTTTATGCTAATTTAGAGCAACTAAGAGAGAAAGCATTAGAAGGGAAAACGCGTTTAATCAATGAATTAAGAACTTTAGTCGACTCAGATGATAATTCTGATCCGGCACACGTGAATGCAAA
>CAJCBY010000200.1 GCA_903960725.1 uncultured Cytophagaceae bacterium
AATAAGTAAGGAATACCCAGCTGCGATAGCTGCATCCTCGATGGCTTTTACTACGGTTGAAAAGAAATAATATCCCAGATCGGGAACGATTAATCCAAGTGTTTTAGTTTTAGACTTAACTAAACTAGTGGCAAGTACATTAGGCTGATAATCAAGCTCTTGTGCTAAATCAAGTACTAACTTTTTAGTATCGGGATGGATATCAGGTAAATCACGTAAAGCCCTGGATACGGTTGCCACTGAAACACCCAGCTGTTTGGCAATATCTTTAATGGTAACTTGGTGACGCATTTGTAGTAGTTAGCTTATCCAAAATTACACAATAAATCTTTACAAAATTCAATCGAGACGATAAACGACTGTACTTTTACCTTTGGAGATTCCCATAGGCGGATTTTCCTTCGAAATTTGCACTAGAATAGCTACTTCCTCTGAAAGTTCTGCTTTAATTTTTTTGGCAATATTTTCAGCAACGGTTTCTAATAAATCAACAGGAATAGCCATCACTTGCTTGCAAATCAAATAAATCTGCGAATAATCTATGGTATTAGCGATATCATCAGAGAAATTAGGCTGTGATTCAGATTCAACTAAGACATCTAACGTATACCAATTTCCCAAAATTCGCTCCTCCGGGTACAATCCATGAAAGGCAAAAATCCGAATGTCATCAATAGAAACTTGGTAATTAGCCATATATTAATTGATCTCCCCTACTTTACCTCTTGGCCCTGTTGATTTTGCATAAGCCTCTAATACCTTGTTTAAGGTAGGCAAACCGTCATCTGAAACGGTTTCTAGACTTATTTTAGGTTTAGGACCGCGTTTAGTGGCTGGCTTTGCGGCTGATTTAGCTTTTGGTTTAGGACCTCGTTTAGCGGCAGGTTTAGCGGCAGGTTTAGCCGTGAGATTAGCCACTTTTTTAGCGGCAGGTTTAGCTAGTTTAGCGACCTTAGAAGCAGGCTTGATTGGCTTAATCTCTGGACTCGCTACTATTTCGGCTTGTGCTTTAGGCTTAGGACCTCGTTTCGCTGGCGTAGCCTTAGTTACTGGCTTTAGTTTAGCCGTTTGCTTTGCTTTAGCCGCAGGTTTTAATTTCGAAACAGGCTTCAGCTTAGCCGTAGGCTTTACTTTAGCTGCAGGCTTCAATTTAGCTGCAGATTTAGCTTTAGGCTTATTTTTTACCCCAGGTTTACGCCCTCTTTTAGAGGCTACAGGAGCCAAAATCGGCTGAACTCCAGCCTCAGTTACATCCTTCAAAACATCCCAAGTAGCTATTGAACCCAAGGTTTGCTCCGAAATTTGCTTTAACTGGGTGGCTATTTCCTTCTTCGCCTCTTGGAGATTGCGCAATTGACGCTCTTGTTCTTTTAATTCTTGATTAGCTAATGCTAAGGTTTGTTTACGCTCATTTTCTGTCAACAAGACTTGCTTTTGAGCATCCGTATCAGCCTTCTTTTTTATCGCCTCAGCTTCTTTTGATGCTTTATCTAGGATCGATTTCGCTTCCTTTTCCATCTTAGCCGCGAAATTTTGTTGGCTTTCTTCGGCTAATTTCAAGGCTCTAAATAAACTAGATTCAATTTCTCTTAAACGCGCTACTTCAGCTTCTAATTCGGCTGTTTTCTGATTCAATTTTGCCAACGCATTTTGAGATTCGGTCTCCTGATTCTGGACACTTTGAACATAGGAGTCTACTTCTGAGACGTCATAACCGCGAAAAGATTTTGAAAAGGATGCTTCCAATAGTTGATAGATTTAGGTATACAAATGCTAAAATAGGAAAAAATTTAAAGAATTTTCCAAATAGAAAGATTTTTATCGTCTGAGGCCGAAACCAATAAATCATCGAATGAAGACCAAATTAGTTTATTAACCGAATTTTTATGTCCCCCATGACGAGACGCATCTAGCACTTTACGCAATTTTAGACCTTCTGCGTCCCAAATTTTTACCGTCTTGTCCATACTAGCGGTGGCTATCCACTTTCCATCTGGTGAAATCTGTAAATCATGAATGGCATAAATATGCCCTATTACCTCGTTTAATAAGGAAAAATCAGCGTGCCAATGTTTAATTCGTGCATCTTTCCCTACGCTGTAGAGCTCCTCTCCCCTACTTTGGAGCGAAAAAACAGATGATTCATGCGCTTGAAATGCTTTTACTAATTGAAATGACGAGTCAAAAATCCGAATAAATCCATCCGAATAGCCTACAGCGACTTGATCATCTGCTAAAACGCAGAAACACCGAACACTTTTATCGCTGGCCTTAATATGCTTTATAATGGATTTAGTTGCGGTATCCACCACCGTAATCAATCCCTCATTATGCCCTATCCAAGCAGATGAGCCAACAAATGCTATAGAAAAGATGGATAAGCCTTTGGTTGGAATCGAGAAAACTTTAGTTTGATCCGCTACTTGAATTCCTTGAATTCCCTCGTGGTTTTGACCCACCCATAATATACCCTCTGAATCTAATTTCAAGGCATAGACGGAGCCATCGATTTGGGCAATTACTTTTCCTAAATCCGGTTTTGCCAAATTCCATTGCACCACCCAGCCATCAGAACCCGCTGAATAAAACAGGGATTCTAATCCCTTTTCTAGTGCATAAACGGGTCCTCGGTGTCCTGAAAAGGTATCAATACGTTCGATTTGTAGCGTACTCAAATTATTTCCATCGATTTAGCTACAAAAATGATAATTTTACGTCCATAATTCCCTTTTATGCCCCAAATTTTTTCAATAATAAGCGACGTCGATTTCCAAATCTTGGTTTGGAAAATAGAAGAACCGTTGGCTTTTTTTGAAACATTTCCAGCATCTTGGTCCACTCCAGCCATAGAAAATCCGATTAAAAAACTAGAATCAATGGCTGCAAGGTATTGTTTACATCAGCTATCATCTGAATTTGAAAGGCTAATACTGGTCCAAAACGATCGAAATAGACCCTTTTTTCAAGATTCTGATTGGCACATCAGCTTAACCCACTCCTACCCTTACGTGGCGGCGGCGTGTTCTAGAAAATATAGAATCGGAGTAGATATTGAGAAACCAGGGAGAAATATTGAGAAAATTGCCCCTCGGTTTTTGAGTCCAATCGAATTAGAAAAATGGAGCAAATCATCAAATTTATTGACTTTGGCCTGGTCAGCTAAGGAATCCGTCTACAAAGCGGTGGGAAAACCGGGATTATCGTTTCAAAAAGAAATAAAAATTGGTGATTTTGATCAAAATCCCTGTAAAGCGAACCTAATCACAGGAGAAGAAATTAGCTTGTTTTGGGAAGAATACCCAGAATTCAGCCTAACCGTAGCTCTACTCTAGCAAATCAATCAGTTCTGATAATTCATCTTTGTAATCGGTCTCGCCTGATTTTTCGAAAGCCATCATCAAGTTGCGAATGACGCGTCGAATGATTTCCAAGTTTGAACAAGGGTTATAATAGATTTCGTTAGGCGTTAAATTCAATTGAGCAATGTAGTTATCGATGTCGATCTTGTTAAAGATCAAACCTTTGTTGAATACATTGATGTAAAACTGCAGGCCGTTTTGTTTATAGGTCAAAACGAAAAGGTTAGGCAAATTTACTCCGTAGATGGGCATTCCTAATTTTTGGGCGATCCACATATAGATAACACAAAGGCTGATGGGATTTCCTTTTTTGGACGACAACACATTGTTTATGAACGAGTTATTCGCCGCGTGGAAGTTCTTCGAGTTAGGACCAAACTTCAATTGCTCAAAAATAGCCGTGTTCAATACTTTCACCTGATCCATGGGATGCAATTCCTCCCGCATTTGAGGCCAAACCTCATAATACAGCTGATCCATCTCTAATTTCAACTGGTCAAAACGGTAATCCGGGTATCGATACGTAGCTAAAATCCACATCCCCTCTAAAAGATCCATCCCGCCCGATTCTTTCCAAAGCTGCAAACGCGTCTTCACTGATTGCCATTGAAAATCGTGAATTAGATTTTCGATTTTGGTTTGAAGAATGGGATTTAAACTTTCAGTCTCCCATTCAGACTCTAAAACAGGAATAATGGAAGGGCCTAAGGTCCGAATTTGCTGTTCTACCATGTTAACGACTTCCTGATCAGAATCGTCTAATAAATGAATCATGGCTTTAATGGCAGCTTCCGTCATGCAGAACGTATATTTTTGACAAAATTAAAGACATTTGGCCTATTTTCCCCTAAATTTGTCTTTAATTCTTACAATTTAGTATGCAAATTTTAATTACAGGTGGTGCTGGCTTTATTGGATCACATACTTATGTGGTTTTGAAAGAAAATGGCTACACCCCTATCATCGTAGATAATTTCTCCAATTCATCCAAAAAGGTCATAAATAACCTGGAAATCATCACGAAAGAACCGGTGATTTTCGAAGAAGGGGATGTCAATAATCCGGAGACCTACGATCATTTATTCACTCATTATGATATCAAAGGAATTATCCACTTTGCGGCTTCCAAGGCCGTAGGAGAATCGGTGGAGAATCCCTTGAAATACTACCGTAATAACGTAGCTGCGACTGTACTGTTATTAGAAAAAATGGCCCAATATGGCCTTTCTAACCTAGTATTTTCGTCGTCTTGCACCGTTTACGGTCAACCTGAGACGCTTCCTGCTACAGAAGAATCGCCCGTTCAACCTGCGACCTCCCCTTATGGTAATTCGAAGCAAATTTGCGAAGAGATCATTCGCGATACCGTGGCTTCTTCGTCTAAGTTAAAGGCCATTGCTTTACGCTACTTTAATCCCATTGGAGCACACGAATCGGCCCTAATTGGTGAATTACCGATAGGACCGCCAGCTAATTTGATTCCATTCTTGACTCAATCGGTGGCGGGTATCCGTGGACCATTGCAAGTATGGGGAACTGATTATCCCACACCGGATGGTACAGCGATTCGCGATTACATACATGTGGTAGATTTAGCGGGAGCACATGTTAGAGCTTTGGCCCACCTAATCGACGGAAAATCATCGAAAAATTTCGATTTCTTTAACATCGGAACAGGGCAAGGGAGTTCTGTAATGGAAGTTATAACGGCTTTCGAGAAAGCAACAGGCAAGAAAGTTCCGTATGAAATTAGAGACCGCAGAGCTGGCGATATAACCGCCGTTTATGCCTCAACAGATAAATCCAACCAAATTTTAGGTTGGAAAACACAATTTAGTTTAGAAAAAGCCTTACAAGACGCCTGGAAATGGCAGGAGGCAATCAATCAATAAGATGAAAAAATTAGTTATTACCGGTGGTGCCGGATTTATTGGGTCGCATGTCGTTCGTTTGTTTGTGAACAAATACCCGGAATACCAGATCTACAATTTGGATGCCTTGACCTATGCGGGCAACTTAGCAAACAATGAAGATGTGGCCTCTGCCCCAAATTACCACTTTATTAAGGCGGATATTACGGATGCGGAACATATCGATGCTCTTTTTGCAGAACATCAATTCGATGGCGTATTGCACTTAGCGGCTGAATCCCACGTGGATCGTTCGATTACGGATCCTTTGGCCTTCGTAAGAACAAATGTGATCGGTACGGTGAATTTATTACAAGCTGCGAAGAAACATTGGGCTGGTAAAATGGAGGGTAAACGTTTCTACCACATCTCTACGGATGAGGTCTATGGCGAGTTACACGATCCGAAGGAATTCTTCTTAGAAACAACGTCTTACGATCCTCGTTCACCTTATTCAGCCTCTAAAGCGAGTTCAGATCACTTCGTAAGAGCGTATCACGAGACTTATGGTTTACCTACCGTGATCACGAATTGTTCAAATAATTATGGGCCAAATCACTTCCCAGAGAAGTTAATCCCCTTAATGATTCACAACATTATGAACAATAAACCTCTTCCAGTGTACGGAAAGGGCGAAAATGTCCGGGATTGGTTATTTGTGATTGACCATGCGCGGGCTATTGACACGGTATTCCATGATGGAAAAATAGGTGAAACCTATAATATCGGCGGCTTTAATGAGTGGAAGAACATTGATTTAGTCCATTTATTATGTAAAATTATGGACGAGAAATTAGGTCGTCCAGTAGGTACTTCCGTACAATTAATTACCTATGTAACGGATCGGGCGGGTCATGATTTGCGTTATGCGATCGATGCGAACAAGATTATGAAGGAATTAGGCTGGGAGCCTAGTTTACAATTCGCGGAAGGATTAGAGAAGACGGTGAATTGGTATTTAGAAAATGAAAAATGGTTAAATGATGTCACTTCAGGTGATTATCAAAAATATTACGAAAAAAACTACGGAGGCAGATAAGATGAAAGGAATTATTTTAGCAGGTGGATCTGGAACGAGATTGCACCCATTGACTTTAGCGGTTAGCAAGCAATTAATGCCGGTTTATGACAAGCCGATGATCTATTATCCCTTGTCGATCTTGATGTTATCAGGCATTAAGGAGATTTTGATTATCTCTACGCCGCATGATTTGCCCCATTTTGAGAAGTTATTAGGTGATGGATCCCAAATCGGCTGTCGTTTCGAATATGCCGTTCAACCGGAACCGAATGGCCTAGCGCAAGCCTTTGTGATCGGGGAGAAATTTATTGGAAAGGATAAGGTGGCCTTGGTTTTGGGAGATAATATCTTCTATGGCTCTGGCTTAAGTAAATTGTTACAAGCAAACAACAATCCTTCAGGTGGTGTGGTGTATGCTTATTCTGTGAATGATCCAGAGCGTTATGGTGTGGTGGAGTTCGATGCAGACAATAAGGTGATATCGATTGAAGAGAAACCGACGAATCCGAAGTCAAATTATGCCGTTCCAGGCTTATATTTTTACGATAATGATGTAGTGGAGATTGCCAAAAACATCGCCCCATCCCCTCGTGGAGAATACGAAATCACGGATGTTAACAAGGAATATTTGAAGCAAGGACGTCTTTCGGTGGGTATTTTGAATCGTGGAACCGCCTGGTTAGATACAGGAACCTTCGCTTCTTTGATGCAGGCAGGACAATTTGTTCAAGTGATCGAAGAACGCCAAGGAATGAAAGTGGGCTGTATCGAAGAGGTAGCTTACCGAATGGGCTACATCGACAAAGCACAATTAAAGAAAATCGCTGAGCCGCTTGTAAAAAGTGGTTACGGCCAATACTTGTTGAATTTAATCGCCTAAACGGCTTAAATTCCTACTATTCCCGCTATCAAGGCTAATCCAAACCGCAAGATGGCGGGAATTTTTGTTTTCTCAGCTAACAAAAAAGCGGCGGCTACAATTCCCAGAGAAACAAACTGTGCCTCGACCACCATGGGTTGAGTAAAGGTAAAAACAGCTACCATCGTTAACCCCACAGAAGCAGCCTGAATACCGGCCAATGAAGCGCGAATGAAGCGGTATTGTTTCAATTGTGCCCAAATACGGAAGACAAAAAAGATCAAAAACGTACCGGGTAAAAAAATACCTAAAGCCCCAATCACCGATCCCGCTAATTGTCCGAATAAACCATAATCCTTCATCAATAAGACCCCTAAATAGGACGTTAACGCGAAGACTGGACCGGGAAGAGTTTGGGAAAGAGCCATTCCTGTTAAAAAGGCCTCTGAACTAATTAACTGTTTAAACTCTACAAATTCAGTATACAGAACGGGTGCCAGGATATGCCCTCCCCCAAAAACGAGGGAACCGTTACGATAAAAATTCTCAAATATTCTGATCGGAAAATAGTCCGTAAAGTGACCTAAGACTGCTAAAAAGACTAAAAATCCCCAATAGAGATGAAAATTCGCCCATGGGATGACGAATTTGTGTTTGGTTTGGCGAGGAAAATCTTTGTAATTAAAAGAGGAGACGATTCCCCCTAAAAACAACACTAAAGGAAAGATATAGGGGCTATGAAAAGCGATTCCTAAAAACAAAGACACTAATAAAATCATCACATACGTGGGGCCTGTGATGACTTTTTTAGCCATAAACCAGCCAGCCTGTAAAATCAGACCTATACCCACGGGAAGAACGTAATGTAAAATCGAAGGATTACGTAAGAAAGTCATCCCATAAGCCGCCAGAGTCATAATGAGAACTGCCGGCGTAATCCAACAAAATAAGGTTAAATAAGCCAAAGAAGCCCCACCTCGCTTCAAACCGATCGCAGTGATCATTTGAGTCGAAGTAGGGCCTGGTAAAACAGAACAGAGGGCCTGAATTTCAAACAACTCTTCTTCAGTTACATATTCTTTTTTCTTGACTAATCGATCTAAAAAGAGCGCAAAATGCACTTGAGGGCCACCAAAAGAGGTGCAGGCTAAAAGCAAGACATCCCACAGGAAATCTAGGTGTTTTAGCCGCATCGTTTATGCCTTTTTGAGTCCTAATTCAATCAATCGCTCATTCAAAAACTCCCCAGCCGTCATATTCGTGTAGATTTTCGGATATTCCGTCGAAACACAAGAAGGCAAACAAGTTAAATCCATTTCTGAACGGGGATGCATAAAGAAGGGAATCGAATAACGAGATGTCCCCATTTTTTCGCGTGGCGGATTCACAACGCGGTGAATCGTCGATTTCAACTTGTGATTCGTCAAACGATCTAGCATATCGCCTACATTCACCACCACTTGATCTGGCAATGCTGTAATCGGAATCCATTTTCCATCCATGCGTAAAACCTCCAGGCCTTCTGCAGA
The DNA here is from genome assembly GCA_903960725.1 of uncultured Cytophagaceae bacterium. Lineage (GTDB taxonomy): Bacteria > Bacteroidota > Bacteroidia > Cytophagales > Spirosomataceae > Aquirufa. The sequence continues at coordinate 8,679 of CAJCBY010000200.1, forward strand.
CGCACCCATTAACAAGGTAATTAAGTTAATATCACCATGTGCCGCTGCTCTTACCGCTCCTTCTGGCAAGGCATCAGGATCTAAAATAGGGAAATAGTGTATCGCACGTAAGATGGAATTACCATTTTTCACTCTTGACTCAAAGTAGTCTTCCGGAAGTTCTAAATACAAGGCAATCGCTTGTAATAAAGCTTTTCCAGCTTTCTCTAAGGTCTGATATCCTTCGACTGTGTTTTTCTCAAAATCAGGATATTCCGTAGGGAAAACATTGGCTGGATATTCAGACCAAACCGAATCTCCATCCTCCTTGTGGGGTTGACCTACGTGGAAAAACTCCTTTAAATCAGGTACGGTGAAGCCTTTCGCTGTTTCTTTTCTTTTTCCAATATAGCCGCGTTGGCCTGCAATTCCTTCGATTTCGTAAGATTGCTTCAGCGAATCAGGCGATTGGAAGAACTGCTCTACGTCTGAATAGAGTTTCTTAGTAAAGTCATTCGAAAGTCCGTGACCCTTTATCGCCACGAAACCAATCGTATTGAAAGCTCCCCCTAATTCTTGTACAAATTTCGCCTTGCGATTCGCGTCTCCAGAAAGGAAATCTGCTAAATCCAGCGAAGGAATTTCATCTAATAACATCT
>CAJCBY010000201.1 GCA_903960725.1 uncultured Cytophagaceae bacterium
AAAATGGGGCACGCGATTCGCTAGAATCACGTGCCTATTTTTTATTGATTCCCTAAGATAATCGGGGCGCTTTTGCCTCCCATGATGATCACTTTCGTGTTAGGGGATTTAGCTAATTCTTTTTGGGCAATAATCGACTCATACTGCAATTGCTTGTCGCTTAGACCTGTGGATAAAATCTTCTGGTAATCTGCGATACCCTGTGCTTCTACGCGCTTTCTCTCCGCTTCTTGCTTCTCTTTTTGTAAAACGAACTGCATCTTTTGTGCATCTTGTTCTGCATTGATTTTCGACTCAATGGTTTGCTTTACCGATGTAGGAAGGTTGATATTGCGGATCAATAATTGCTCTAAAACTAGTCCTCTTTTCTTGAAGTTCATTTCAATATCAGAGTAAATGCGTTGTTGGAATTCATTTCGTTTTAAGGAATAAAGGCCTACCGCATCGTAATAAACGGCATTGTCACGAATCATGGTACGCGTAATCGGACGAACTACCTTATCCTTATAATCTTCGCCTATTTCACGTAATACGCGGGGAGCTTCAGAAGGTAGAATGCGGAAAAGAACAGTTAAGTCCACCACAACTTCAAGTCCATCGGCCGTTAAAACGCGGATTGCATCGTCACCGGCTTTATCTCCTTCGTCATGAACGCTGGACATCGTGTAGTTTTGGGTTTTGGCATCAAATACCACCACTTTTGCTAAGGGATTGACAAAATTAAGACCACTATTAAGAGTGGAGGGTTGAACTTTTCCAAAGACACTTTGGACCCCTACTTCACCTGCGTCCACCTGAACAACCGCAGAACTAGTTAAACCAAGGATGGCGAAAACGGCTCCTACGACTTTTAAAGTTTTGCTGTATTTCGAGAATACTAAATTGGGGTTAGAGATCGCGTTTCCGGCGATAAACAACATAACCCCGAGGAAGATGAAAAACATAGTTTTTTTGATTTAAATGTCATCAAATTTATCATAAAGTATTCAATAATCCCTAATTTTGAAAATGATTGAAATCAGGGGCTTATCTAAATCTTTCAAAGGTCGTGTAGTGCTCGATGACATTAATGCGAATTTCCAACAGGGAAAGACGAATATGGTCATAGGGGGAAGTGGTACGGGTAAATCGGTGCTTCTAAAATGCATGATTGGGATTTTGGCTCCTGAACAAGGGGAAGTACTCTATGATGGCCGAAATTTCTTAACTGCCCACTCGGATATAGTGAAAGAAATTCGCCGCGAAATGGGCGTTTTATTCCAAGGAGGAGCCCTTTTTGATTCCAAATCCGTTCTGGAGAATGTTCGTTTCCCCTTAGATACCTTGACGTCTCAAACCCTAGACGAGAAAAATGAGCAAGCAATGCTTTGTTTGCAGCGGGTGGGATTAGAAAATGCGGCGCTATTGATGCCATCGGAGATTTCTGGTGGGATGAAAAAGCGGGTAGGGATTGCTCGAGCGATTGTGATGAATCCGAAGTATTTGTTCTGCGATGAGCCTAATTCCGGTTTAGATCCATTGACTGCTGTAAAAATTGATTATTTGATTCAAGAAATTACCCAAGAATACAATATGACTACGGTTGTCATTTCACACGATATGAATTCGGTGATGCGGATGGGTGAAACCATCATTTTCTTAAAAGAAGGGAAGAAGATTTGGGAAGGAAATTCAGAGACCTTTCACCATTCTGGGGTACCTGCCTTAGAAGAATTTTTGTCTACTAAATTATTTTAATATGTTCTCTCTACGTGCTTTTAATACGTTCGGGATTGAGGCGGAAGCCCGTCAATTCGTAGAGATTAGTTCGGTTGAACAATATGTTTCTATTCGTAAATCGGGTGAATTTGCCCATTTACCTCATCTTTTTTTAGGCGGCGGCAGCAATGTGTTATTGACCAAGCCGCAAGAAGCACTGGTCGTTAAGATTTCGATTCCTGGTATTTCTGTTGTAAAGCAGGACGCTGATTTTGTGTGGTTGAAAGCGGGTGCTGGCGTTGTTTGGGATGAATTGGTGCAGTATTCAGTGAACCAAGGTTGGTCTGGATTAGAGAATTTATCTTTGATTCCGGGTACCGTGGGTGCAGCTCCTATGCAGAATATCGGGGCATATGGTGTGGAAATCAAAGATACATTTGAGTCTTTAGAGGCGCTGAATCTACAGACATTGGAAGTAGAGGTTTTTGATGCCAAAGCCTGTGCGTTTGGTTACCGCGAAAGCTTCTTTAAGCGCGCAGGGAAAGGACAGTATTTAATTAGTACAGTTACATTCAAATTAGCGAAGAAGCCCTCCATTAAAACGTCTTATGGAGCGATTCAAGAGGTTTTAGCGGCTAAAGAAATCACCCAACCCTCCATCCGTGAGGTAGCTGACGCAGTCATTGAAATTCGCCAAAGTAAATTACCTGACCCCAAAGACATCGGTAACTCAGGCAGCTTCTTCAAGAATCCGACCGTTTCGGCCTCAGAAGCAGCTCGACTAATTGCTGAAAATCCGGGTATCCCTCATTATCCAGTAGAGGGCAGCACGGAAGTTAAATTTCCTGCGGGTTGGTTCATTGAAAAAGCCGGTTGGAAAGGCTACCGAAAAGGGGATGCGGGTGTGCATGCAAAACAGGCACTCGTTTTAGTGAATTATGGCGAGGCGACGGGCGGGGAGATTTTGGCCCTATCTGAAGAAATTAAGAAATCAATTAAAGACACATTCGGAGTTTCCTTAGAGACCGAGGTAAATATTTTATAAAATGACATTACCCACTTTAGCGAATTTAGGCAAAGGCCCCTTCTTTTTGATGGCAGGATCATGTGCGATTGAAAGCAATGATTTAGCCTTTGAGATTGCCGAAAAGATTGATGGCCTCACGAAGTCCATGGGGATTCCCTATATTTTCAAAGGTTCGTATCGCAAAGCTAATCGGACAAAAATCGATTCCTTTACCGGTATTGGTGATATCAAAGCATTGGAGATTCTTCAAGCGGTGGGGAAACATTATTCCTTGCCTACGGTAACTGATATCCATGAAAGCGCCGAAGCAGCCATGGCAGCGGCTTATGTGGATGTATTGCAAATCCCAGCTTTCCTTTGCCGCCAAACCGATTTACTTGCTGCTGCCGCCCAAACAGGCAAGGCGGTTAATATCAAAAAAGGCCAATTCATGTCTGGTGCTTCAATGCGCTTTGCGGTAGAAAAAGTGCTACATGAAAATCCAGAGGCAGTAGTGTATTTGACTGATCGAGGCAATTCTTTTGGATATGGAGATTTAGTGGTCGATTACCGCAATCTTCCAGAGATGTCTGCGATGCAAGTGCCCGTTATCATGGATTGCACGCACTCTTTACAACGCCCTAATCAAACAACGGGCGTAACAGGCGGCCAACCTGCTTTGATTGAAACTATTGCTAAAGCCGCTATCGCAGTAGGAGCAGATGGTATCTTTATCGAAACACATCCAAATCCTTCAGTTGCTAAATCAGATGGCGCGAATATGTTGCCATTAGATCAGCTTGAGGGTCTGTTGGAAAAGCTTTTGCGCGTTCGTGAGGCGATCGTTTAATGCATCTTATAGCTAATCTGAAGGGTTATATCGGTTTTGGTATTGCCTTCAATCGTATCTAAACCGGAACCCACCTCGGTTCGATCCCGGTATTGAATCCGTCCCCATTTAGCGGCTAATGCCATTTCTCTATTCCATTGATAGGCTATAACCAAGGTCGTTTTGAGGGCTTTCCCTGCGTAGGCAGGCAATAGAAAGGAATAAGGGACTCCTGGTTCATAGGCATAATTTCGGGTGTCATAACTAGGCGTATGGATATAGGCAAAACGACTCTGCATACTCCATTTCCCTCGATCCCATTTGATATCCTGTAAGAGTAAATAGCCTACTTCGTTTCCTAGTTTAGAGGCCATCGCCCGTAGGTGAAAATCCCAAGCTTTTAGGGCCATGAAGTGACCATCTAAACTCAGTTGAATGAGATCTTTGTTTTCTTTTCGGGTCCATTTGCCTTGCAGGAATGCACGCGCGGTATGTCGTTTCTCCCATTGTAATCGATTTAAAAATTCCCACCCAAAGGTATTTGACTCTTTAACTTGGTATTTAGGCCCAGGAAAGCGAAAATAATCTACATAGGAGCTCAGCTTCATTCGCTTGTTTATTTGATAGCCAAGGCCTAAGAATAGGCCCATTTCGTTGAGGTTTTCGGAGTTCTCGGAAAGGCCATTCGATTTTGGGCTAAAATAGCCTGCGGCATAGTATCTGAACAGATAGGAAATGTCTATTTTCTTCGAAAGTGAACTGGCGCCAGATTGAAGAATAGAAAATTGCCGATTTCCTGAATAGGCGAATTCCCCCACCATTCGAATGTTGCGAATGGGATATTGAAAACATAGTGAATAGTTCTGTAACCTGTTTCCTGACCATTCCGCCTTTTTGTAGCCTATCCCGATCGGTTTAGGCAAGGACCAGGCTGTATAAACACCATTTAGCTGAATGACCAGCGGAAAACTGAGCGGTGAATAGCAGAAATTTGCACCGGCTGTCTTTTCTTTCATCGCATCGATATGGCTGATTTCAGAGGCCGTTCGATGGAAGCCATCCTCGACACGGGAACGTAAATAGTTGTTTCCAAGGGAATCTGTACCAGTAGTGGCATCCAAGTTTCGATAGGACGCGAAGGCTTGGACTCTTAGAAATTCAGTTATTTTTAGCGTAGTATTGACTCCTCGATAATAGCCATATTCCACGCTAGAACTATAGGCTAGACCGCCTAGGTTAAATTTTTGGGTAGCTTTGATACTTTCAAAGCTCTTTCCTAAGGAGAATCCGCCCGATTGAACGAGCCCTTGTCCCCACTGATTTACGTAATCCCCCAGAATTATTTTTTCGATGATCCCTTTCGATTTAAATTCCATAAATCCACTACTAAAATCACTGAGGTCTTTTTCACCTGCATCTTTTTGTAGTAGGAATCCCAGCCTAAGGTTCGCATTTAGTTGGCCACGGTATCGGAGCATTTGATTGGTTCGATCGCCCACATAACGTGTCTTGCTGCGTAAATCAGGTTCAGTAAATCCTTTCTTCGTTTCTGCCGTCCAGTCCGTTTTAAAAAGGATTTGATGCGTCGATGAATTCGGTTTCCACCAACTAGGATGTACAGGGTTGCAAACTACATAGTCCTTAATCTTACGTAAGAAGTCGAGGTCCCAGCCCGGAATGGTTTGTAACTCTAAAATGGATTGAAAGGAACCTAATTGATTTCGAAAGCGTAGAAAGGCTTCGATCTGTTCCGTACTAAATAGGAGGGAGGATTGTAGTTCTGGCTCCGTAACTAGGTTGATATTTAACGGATTTGCGAGATAATAGTCGAAACTAGTTTGCTTTTCTTCCTCTTCTTGGGTGGATATTTGGGCAAAACAGGCAAAAGAGGCAAGCAAAAATAGGATGGTTTTCAAGGGAGTAGTTTTCCCCGAAATTACCTTCTAACGGCCTAGAAAGGTCGAATAAAACTGATAATGAAAATCAGTTAATTGAATTTTCGCTCGATAATTTGGTGTAATTCCTCCCAGATGGCTTCGTTCTCCGCTTGACGATATGCCTGGTAGCGAGATAATAATGCTTGCATCCAAGTCTCTGCTTCCGCTTCCTCGTCGATGTATTGAATGAGGGACTCTAATTGAGCGACATCGCCTTGGAATATTTCTTGAATGAATTTGATGCGTTGGTGTAGGCTAATGGTGTCAGCAATACGTTGTGTCATTTGCGACTCTACTTTAGACTTTAATGAATCAGAGGAACCGCTTAATAAATCTTTTAAGCGCTTAAATTCTTCTTCCGTGGAGTCTTCCAGACTTTCAGGTGCTTCGAAATAGACCTCCGTATTTAATAAATCGAAAGGTTCAGCTGGTGTTTCAGCGGCAGGGTAATCAATAGGTGCATCTGGAGCCTCATAAGAATTTAACAAATCCGCAAAGCTTGGTTGCGAGATCTCTTGCGATGAAGATGGAACAGCCAGACTTTTAATCCAAGATTCCCAAATAAATTCAGGCAATGCAATTTGGTACAGTAATGTTTGCGCTATGCCGTCCCATTTCTCTTGAAAGCGGGGACTTGCCCAAGGGAAATTTGGAAAGCAATCTTGAGCTTGTTCCGACTGCAGCTGAGCTAAAAGCTCTGTTTGAAGGGATTCAATTACAGGGGTAGGGACTTCCCAGGCTAATACCTCTTGAAATGTAATCGAATCGGATGAATCGTTCCAATAGTGCAAGAAAATATTCGGTGTAGCCATGTTATGATTTAATTTCTAGTTGTTCACAAGCCATCCTTGCGGCCGTTTGTTCTGCTTTTTTCTTTGAATAGCCTTTTCCTTCGGCTATTTTTTCGCCATCTAAAATGACTAGCGCTGTAAATTCACGGTTATGGTGTTCGCCTTCTTGATCTAGTTCGAAAGAGACTTTTTTACCTTCTTTTTGTGCCCACTCAATTAGCATAGACTTGAAGTTCGGATTGTTTTGAACAACGGCCTCCAGGTCAAAGTATTGCGTGAGAATCTTTTTAATGATGAAGTTTTGGGTGAAGGCGAAGCCTTTGTCTAAGTAAACTGCACCAATAAATGCCTCCAAGGCATCTCCATACATGGAGGTTCGAGCTAACGAAGTTTTGCGTTGTGCCTCGAATTCGATGACCTCTTCCAAGCCTAATTTACGGCCTATCACATTGAGTGATTCGCGGCTGACCATCCGAGAACGAATCTCTGTCAAGAAGCCCTCGTCTTTGAAAGGGAATTTTTGGAACAAATACGTTGCCGTAATCATCCCAAGGACAGAATCGCCCAAAAATTCCAGGCGCTCGTTTGACTCTTTGTAGTTTTCTGCCACACTCTCCTTCGAAGCGGAGGCGTGTAAAAAGGCTAGTCGATATAAGGTTAAATTACTCGGACTAGCCCCAATAAGATGGGTAACCGATTTCTTTAAGAATTTCTCTCGTTCGTCTAGTCGAATCGGATCTAACCAGTTTAGGAGAGATTTTACGGCCATATTTGTCTTAGATTTTTCTGAAAATAACCGTTGCGTTGTGACCACCGAAACCAAATCCGTTGCTCAATGCCACATCGATTTTGCGTGCTTTACCTACGTTCTCTGTCAAGTCGATGCGTTGATCGATTTCTGGATCGCGGTTAAATACGTTGATGGTAGGAGGGACAAATTGGTGTTGGATGGCTAAAACTGACGCTACTGCCTCCACAGCACCCGCACCACCTAATAAGTGACCTGTCATTGACTTCGTCGAAGAGATCGCTAATTTATAAGCGTGTTCACCAAAACAGTCTACGATGGCTTTAATTTCCTGTGGATCACCGATCGGAGTCGATGTACCGTGTGTATTTACGTAATCTACTTCTTCTGGTTTGATGTTCGCATCTTCTAATGCATCGATCATCGATAATAAAGCACCATATCCGTCTGGATGAGGCGCTGTAATGTGGTGTGCATCAGAAGAGAAGCCTCCACCGATTAACTCCGCATATATTTTCGCGCCACGCGCTTTCGCGTGCTCGTATTCTTCTAAAATTAAGGCACCAGCGCCTTCACCTACCACGAAACCATCGCGATCCACATCATATGGACGAGATGCCGTAGCTGGATCGTCATTACGGGTAGACATCGCGTGCATGGCGGTGAAACCACCTACAGATGCAATTGTCACCGGAGCCTCTGAACCACCCGTCACACACACGTTAATGCGTCCGGTACGGATGTAGTTAAATGCATCGATAATCGCGTTGTTTGCAGATGAACAGGCCGAAACGGTTACGTAATTAGGTCCGCGGAATCCGTTGCGGATGGAGATTTGGCCTGATGACGAATCTGCAATCATCTTAGGGATGAAGAATGGATTAATTTTCGGGGTTCCGTCACCTTGAGCGAAATAAATCATTTCATCCTCAAAGGTTTTCAAACCACCGATACCTGATCCCCAGATAACGCCAACTTTGTTTTTATTGATGGTTTCCATGTCAAAATTCGCATCAGCAATCGCCTCATCGGCGGCTACAACAGCGTATTGTGTGAATGGATCCATTTTGCGAGCTTCTTTGGCATTAATAAAATCCTCTACCTTGAAGTTCTTTAATTCACAAGCAAAACGAGTTCTGAATTTTTCCGCATCAAATTTCGTGATAGGACCACAACCGCTCACGCCGTTTTTCAATCCATCCCAATATTCACTAACGGTATTTCCGATGGGGGTTAGGGCGCCTAGTCCCGTGACAACTACTCGTTTTAACTCCATATTATTCGTATTTATGAAACTGCTTTAAACAAAAAATGTCAATTAGTTCGAGAAATCCCATGGAAAAATCCACCTGATTACTGTTTACCAATTGACATAATTTTTATGGTTGCTTCGATTACTTTGCGTTCTCTTCCAAATAAGTAATAGCTTGGCCTACTGTTTGGATGTTCTCCGCTTGATCATCTGGAATAGAAACAGAGAATTCTTTTTCGAATTCCATGATTAACTCAACTGTGTCTAGAGAGTCAGCTCCCAAATCGTTTGTGAAAGATGCCTCAGGAGTAACTTCTGATGCCTCTACACCTAATTTTTCAACGATGATGCTCTTTACTTTTTCTGCAATATCTGACATTTTAATATTATTTTGGGGTTCAAAAACGTTGCAAAGATTAGAATTAAAGTTGAATTTATCAAACAAATTCTATTCTAATTAGCCTGTTCTAGGCTGTTTATCTTAAAAACAAAGCGATGCAGCTCCTAAAAGGCCTGCATCATTGCCTAATAAGGCTTTTTTAATGGTTAATTTTTCTAAATAAGCAGGTGTTAACCAGTAATTTAATTGCTTCTCCATGCTAGGCAAAATGAAGTCGTAAGATGCTGATAATCCGCCACCTATGAAGATATTCTTGATGTCTAAAATACGAATTAACGAAACTAACATATCCCCTAACAAGGTGCCCACTTCATCCCAAACTGCTAGGGCTAATTCATCCCCTTCTTCAGCGCCTACCACTAAGGCAGTCGTTGAAATCGTTCCGTCTGCGGGAAGAGACGTTTTGCCTGTGTAGGCTGCGCGCATAGCGGTAGCCATTTGCAATAATTCTTTCTTACCTACATTACGTTCTAGCACTTTTCCGTTGCGAGATGGCACGTGGCCTGGTTCCATCGCATTACCGTCGCCACCTAAGAAGATTTTGCGGTCAATGACAGCGGCACCACCTACACCTGTTCCTAACGTAATGAAAACGAAGTCTTCTGGCATGCTGGCCTTCTCCGGAGAGAAATAGAATTCGCCTAATGCTGCAGCATTTGCATCGTTTTCCATAAAGAAAGCGTGCTCTGGAAAACGCTTTTCCAACATATCAATCATGGGTGAGCCGTCGATTTCTGGAATAGCCGTGATCTCAATTAAGGTGCGGCGATCCTTCGTTAGAATACCCGGAAGACCGATTCCAATTTTCTTCACATTTTTATGCTGATACAATTGCAAAGCAATCGCGTCGGCAAGGCGCTCTAAAAAGTGGTGTGATTCTCTCCAAGTAGCAGTATCGTAACTTTGAAAATTGTTGATTTGACCTGTGTCTGCGTGGACGATTCCCATTTTAACACCGGTTCCTCCTACATCTATTCCTAAGTATTCTGCTGCTGCCATAAGTTTGATTTATTGAATTACGAAATTGTCGATTTTTGACGTGAATTTCAAATCAAAAACGGCTCAAGGGTAAATTTGCTCGATTTTTTCAAGGATTTGCGTCACTGCGGGACAGATTAGTGCGTTTTTAGAGGTTAATCCTAAAATCCCCATGATGTTCTTTCTGTCGGTGTGCGGGTATTCACGGCAGGCTTTGGGGCGATGATCATAAATACTACACTTATTATCTTCCAAATCTAAGAAGGGACAAGGGGCTGCCGGATACACCCAATCACCATCTGAATCTTGTACTAAATAGGCATCCAAGAAGGCAGATGTCTTCATTTTGAACAAATGAGAAACGCGTTGAATATCGGTATCGTTCCACATAGGGCTCGTAGTACGGCAGCAATTACCACAAGTCAAGCAATCCGTTTTCTTGAAAACGGCGGTGTGTGCTTGAAAAAATTGCTGGTCCAGGTTCTTCGGCTTTCTTGCCACTAGACGTTGAATCAATTTCCGGAAAGAAGGGTCTTTAGTT
>CAJCBY010000202.1 GCA_903960725.1 uncultured Cytophagaceae bacterium
AAGGTAATTCACGATCTGACAAAGATCCGATGTAGGCATTTACCCCAGCTGAATAGGCTTCCAGCGCCATTTTTGCAGCTGGATCTTGTTGCATTCCTTCGAAGGATTTTTCCGCACCATAAACGGAACCCATTCTGCGTTGGAATTGATCGGATGCCATTCCTTTTTCACCTACAATCTCGGAAATACGACCTCCAGCGAAATGTGTTTGGAACTCCATTTGCCATAAACGGTCTTTGGCCGTCAAATAACCTTGAGCCAGATATAGGTCATGGTCATCCTGCGCAAAAACGTGTGGCACCCCCATTTCGTCATACACGACTTGAACGGGTTGATGCAGGCCAGCGATTTGCAAGGTTTCTTCTGTAGGCTCGCCTGATTCCGGACTTTCGGCATTCATCCAAAAGCCATGGAAAGGACTAAATATTTTACCGATAGGAGGAATAGTTCCCCAGCTTTGGTTCATCGCATAGGTTAAAAACAGGGCGATTACCAAAGGAAAAGCAGATTTAATGATTTTCATTGATGAAATAGAGGGAGATTAATGAAATATCCGAAGATTTTTTTCTATTTTAGAAAGACAATTTTACAAAATAGTTCCATTACGCCCAAATAAATTATCTTTAAAGCTATATGAAAAGACGTACCTTCCTTCAAACCTCCACCCTTTTAGGCGCCAGCTTAGGAGCCACCGCCCAGGCAAAAACAACTGATCCACTGATCATTGCCACCTGGAAAAATGAAAAAGCGACCATCGCTGGTTGGAATAAATTGATGGAAACAGGCAAAGCCCTCGATGGTGTTGAAGCCGGTGCACGAATTCCTGAAGCAGATCCAAATGATACGTCGGTGGGTTATGGTGGTTATCCAGACCGCGATGGCCATGTTACGTTGGACGCATGCATTATGGACCATTTAGGTAATGCGGGATCCGTGACCTTTTTAGAAGGCATCATGCACCCTATTTCTGTCGCTAGAGCCGTGATGGAAAAAACACCTCACGTGATGCTTTCGGGTGCAGGTGCATTAAAATTTGCTAAAGACCAAGGTTTCAAAGTGGAAAATCTGTTAACAGAGAGCTCAAAAAAGGCCTGGGAAGAATGGAAAAAAGAATCCAAATACGAACCCGTTATTAATATTGAACGTCACGATACGATCGGTTTGTTAGGCATCGGAAAAGCAGGCGAAATCGCCGGCGCATGTACCACGAGTGGATTGGCATTTAAAATGCATGGACGTGTGGGCGACTCCCCTATCATTGGTGGAGCCGTTTTTTGTGATGATGAAGTAGGTGGCGCTTGTGCGACCGGATTAGGAGAATTTGTGATGAAGACGTTGGGATCTTTCTTAATTGTCGAATTAATGAGACAAGGAATGTCCCCTCAAAAAGCCTGTGAAGAGGCCGTGATGCGCATCGTGAAACGCTATAAATACAAGGAATTCCAAATCGGGTATTTGGCCCTGAATAAAAAAGGAGAATATGGCGCATACGCCATACAAAAAGGATTTAATTACACCATTACTAAAAACGGGACAACGCAAGTGATTGAAAGTGCGTCCTACATGTAATTTTTATGCCAGCAGAGAAGAAAAAATATTTATTTGAGATTGCGTGGGAGACCTGTAATCAGGTGGGCGGAATTTATACGGTTATACGTACAAAAGTGCCTTCCATGGTCGAAAAATGGGGCGATGATTACGCCTTATTAGGACCCTATTTCCCGCAAACAGCCTCCGCAGAATTCGAACCGATTCCCGTAAGTGAGGAAACTCCCTTGGAAAGAGCCATCTTGAAATTACGTCAAGCTGGTTTAGGTGTCCATTATGGCTATTGGTTGATTACAGGGAAGCCTAAAATCGTCCTTTTTGAACTGGAAACCCTATTACCTGAAGTCGATGCGATTAAAGGCCGAATTTGGGATAACCACAAGATTTCTACCTTAGGGGTGGAGGATTTAGTGAACCAGACGATTGTTTTTGGCGAGATGATCCGCCTACTATTAACAGAAGTTGCGGAGGAAAATAAAAACAAGACTCATCTGGTAGCGCATTTCCACGAGTGGATGGCGTCGACTGGCTTACCGGATTTAAAGAAAGATAAGGTCAAAATTGCGACCGTATTTACCACCCATGCCACGATGCTAGGCCGCTATTTAGCAGGAAATGTGCCTAATTTCTACGATGTCATTGAGAACTTTGACTGGCATAAAGAGGCGAAGCACTATGGTATCGAGGCACAAGCTTGTTTCGAACGTGCAGCTGCCCAAAAAGCGGATGTCCTTACCACGGTCAGCGATATTACCGCGAAAGAATGCCAATATTTCTTAGGCCGCATTCCAGAATTAATTTTGCCCAACGGCTTAAATATTCAACGTTTTGCTGCCTTGCACGAACACCAAAACTTGCACTCGAAATACAAAGAGAGTATTTCGAATTTCGTGATGGGGCATTTCTTCCAAAGCCAGCCTTTTGACCTAGACCAAACCTTATACCTGTTCACCTCCGGACGTTTCGAATATTCGAACAAGGGATATGATATCACCTTGGATGCCTTGGCGATTTTGAATCGCAAAATGAAGGAGGCGGGTTCGAAGAAAACGGTTGTCATGTTCTTCGTGACCAAGCAACCCTACCATTCAATTGATCCGGAAGTCTTGCATTCCCGTGCGGTATTGGATGAAATTAGAGAAAACTGCCACGCTATCGAGAAGCAAGTGGGCGAGCATTTATTCAAGGCCTCCGCATCCTCCAGTGATTTACAATTACCCGACTTAAATGCCTTCGTGGATGAGT
>CAJCBY010000203.1 GCA_903960725.1 uncultured Cytophagaceae bacterium
CGCTGCGGCGAACTCAGCCATCGTTTTAATCGTCTCCATTATTTCTTTTGTTGTTCCCGCATTTGCGTAACCGTTAATCGACTTCCATCTTCACTCCAGCCTGGAGGCCCGAAAATATACCCTAAAACACCTTTCATGCTTTTAGCGTTAGCCACATCCTTAACCATCTGAACCCATTCATAAAAGGCAATTTTAGCCGGATTATAACTTTCGATTTGCTTCGTTAACCCATAATGAGGTCGTTGATTTTCGCTAACAAAAGAGCCAAACATCCGATCCCAAATAATCAATACCCCTGCATAATTTGTGTCTAAATAATCCAAATCCGTTCCATGGTGCACGCGGTGATGCGACGGCGTATTCAAGATATATTCGAACCAACGCGGCATCTTGTTAATCAATTCCGTGTGAATCCAATATTGATATAGCAAACTAGTTTGTTGGAAGAACATCACGATAAAAGGATGAACCCCGATCAAAGGAAGCCAAAGCCAAAAAATAAAACCGCCTGATAAAGTACCTGTCCAAGTTTGGCGTAGTGCTGCGGCTAAATTATACTTGGGCGAAGAATGGTGTACCATGTGGGACGCCCAGTAAAAACGAATCACGTGGGAGATGCGGTGCACCCAATAATAGGTCAAATCCTCCCCGAAGAAGGCTAGCACCCAAACGGGCCAGGTTTGGCCTAAATCGAATAATTTCCAGTTATTGTAAACATAAAAAGAGGCTCCAAACGTAATCGCCTTCGTCACAAATCCAATCCCTAAATTACCTAAACCCAAACCGATGGACGTCATCGAATCCTTCGCCTCCACAAAATCCCGGTTCATCTTGTAGACAATGTACGATTCCAGTAGTACGGTAAACAAGAAAAAAGGTACTGCGTATAAAATTAAAGTAGGCCCCATCTTAGTTTAGTTTAACCACATCGCGCAAGAAAGCCTCCGACGATGCAATTGGTTTATCTGTTAATTTACCTAACAGGTTAGAGGTAATCACGTGATTTCCAGAGTTTGGAAATGCCTCTGATTTTTTTAAACCCGCTGGCGTGCCTAATTGTTCAAACATCACTTTCATTGCATCCACTGAAACCACGTTGTCTTGGTGCTCCTCGTCTTTGTAATAATAGCCCATGAATACTGGGATTTTTACCTTTTCAAAGAATTCTTTCGTCATCGCATGCGTCAATAAGTTTTGCACTGCCACTACCCCTTCTAATCGGTAATGAAGACTCCAATTCTCTGCATGACCTGGCGCCATCACCGGAATATCACGGTAATCACTTCCCGTAATCAGATGTGCCATTTGCAAGCCCCAAGGATTATCGAGTAACGTAGCATTCGGATCTTTAATCGCGATACAAGGACCATACAGCATCAAGGCCTTTATTTCCGGATGATTTGCCGCTAAAATAAGCGACATCGCTCCTCCAAAAGAGGTCCCTAAAACCACCACCTCATCCCCTAATTTCTTGGCGATGGCATAGTAATTTTCAACACTTTGGTAATACTCATCCGCCGTCACAGTGGCGAACGTTGAATCGGAATCAGGCACCCCGTGACCCGCCACGCGGGCTAGTAATAAATTCGCTCCGAAATGCTGAGCCACCTCGCGGTGCAAAGGATCACCTTCCATGGGTGAGGCGGAAAAGCCGTGCACGTACATGAAAACAATTTTAGTCTTCTTAGGCTGCGCAGTATCAGCCCAAACAATACGGGCCTCATTCCCCG
>CAJCBY010000204.1 GCA_903960725.1 uncultured Cytophagaceae bacterium
CGTCCGTATTTTTATTGAGAACCACCATGACTTTGGCCTTGTCCGTGTACCGGAAATACACATAAACACCGTTTCCTTCACCTGAATTCTCCGGTCCAAAATGTAACAATTTGCCCTTGTGAATCGCCTCAGAACCCTTTCTCCAAGTTAAAACCTTCTTAAAGAACTCCTGCATCGCTTTCTCATCCGCTGTCAGATTAGCCCCCGTGAAGGCATTCTTCGCATCGCCTGCCCAGCCACCCGGGAAATCCCCACGAATTTCGCCATGTTCAGATGATTTCGGATTTGACATTAACACCTCAGTTCCGTAAAATACCTGTGGAATGCCACGCGTGGTAAACAGATAGGTCATTGCCATCTTCAATAACGCTTGGTCGTGTTTCACCTGTGTATAAGCACGTGACATATCATGATTATCCATGAAAACAACCAAGTTATCTGGATCCGCGTAAACTAAATCATTAGATATTGCACTATAAATTTTGTTCAAACCCTTTCCCCATTCTTTGTCATTTTCGTTCATTGCCTCTGAAATGGCATTTTGCAATGGGAAGTCCATTAAAGCGGGCAAGGATGATTTATATCCATCGCGGTTTACTTTTCCGCGCTGCCAATAGGACGTGATGATAGGATTCGATGACCATTCCTCCCCTACTAAATTCAAATTCGGATATTCGTTTAATACCGCATCAGACCACATTGTCGCAAATTCCTTCGTCGAATACGGATAAGTATCGATGCGAAGACCTCCTAAATGTGCGTATTCAATCCACCAAATCGTGTTTTGTATAATATATTGTTGCATAAAGGGATTCTTCTGATTCAAATCTGGCATAGCAGGAACAAACCAACCTTCCGTTTGTAATTTCGCATCGTATTTTGATACGTGTGGATCTTGAACCGTCTCGCGGCGGTGCGTCGTCGAAGTAAATTTTCCGCCAAAATTAATCCAGTCTTTAAAAGGCTTATCTTCCATCCACCAGTGACCATTGCCACAGTGATTCAGAATGATATCTTTAATTAAATACATACCATTCGCTTGGGTCTTCATCCCTAGTTCACGGTATTCCTCATTCGTTCCAAAACGGCGATCAATCTTGTAATGATCCGTAATCCCATAACCGTGGTAGCTTTCTAAGGTTTGATCATTTTCCACCTCCGGCATATTCCAGATAGCCGTGAATCCTAAATTTTTTATGTAGTCCAAATGATCTAAAATTCCTTTTAAATCTCCCCCATGGCGATCGTAAAGCGCACCTCTATTCAAGGACATATCGCGCATTCCAGCTACTTTATCATTTGCTGTATTACCATTTGCAAAGCGATCTGGGGTAATTAAATAGATCACATCCTTTGGGGAGTAGGACGAACGATTCGCTGAATTTTTTGTCCGCGCTTCTAGTGCGTAATTCACCGTGTGAATCACCGCGCCATTCTTCTTGATCACTAAAGGATAGTTTCCTGCCTGTGCTCCCGCTTCCACGACTAAATCAACAAACAGGTAATTAGGGCTATCGCCATAAGTCACTTTTTTCACGGTTAAGCCCTTCTTAGTAGACGTAACCACACCGCCACTCAGGTCTTTTCCTTTAATCAATAGTTGTAAATTCGGATTCTTCATCCCCACCCACCAATTCAGGGGTTCAACACGTAAATCTTGAGAAACTAGGGAGAAGGAGGCACAAAATAGTAGGCCTAGAAAAAGGACTTTTTTCATAAATGTAACTAATAGTGAATGATTGAATGGGGCTAATTAAGCTTGAACGAAAATAGTCAAAAAACGGGACAACCAAGAAGTATCCCGGAAGAATCCTATAAATTCATCTAACCGATAAGTAAAATATGTCCGATACATTTGGTATTATTCAGGCAATTGAAGATATTTGCTAGGAAAATGAGCCTAAATGGTCCTAAGGACTAATTATTTAAATAATACAAATATAAATTTTAACTTTTATGTGTGGAATCGTAGCGTACATCGGAAAACAGCCAGCATTTCCCGTTATTTTAAAGGGTTTAAAGCGCTTAGAATACCGTGGATATGACAGTTCGGGTATTGCATTATTCGGTGATATGGTGAACACATTCAAGAAAAAAGGCCGCGTTGCGGAGCTGGAGGCTTGGGATGAAGAAATCATTTCCGAAGCAACAGTCGGCATCGGTCACACCCGTTGGGCAACCCACGGCGAACCGTCTGATGCGAATGCGCATCCACATAGCTCGAACAGTGGTCGTTTGACTTTGGTCCATAATGGAATCATCGAAAATTACGGTTCATTAAAGCAGGAATTAGTCCAAAAAGGTTACACATTTAAAAGCGAGACCGACACAGAAGTTTTAGTCAACTTCATCGAAGACATCCAAATCAACAACAAATCTTCTCTGGAGGAAGCGATGCGCATCGCCTTAAAACGCGTAGTAGGTGCCTACGTAATCATCGTGATGGAAGAAGGCTTCCCTAATCGCTTGATTGCGGCGCGCAAAGGTTCACCCTTAGTAATCGGAGTAGGTGAGGGCGAGCATTTTTTAGCTTCGGATGCCTCTCCTATTATCGAATACACGAAGAAAGTTATTTACGTAAATGACTACGAATTAGCCATCATTACGCCGGATGAGATCATCTTAAAGAACTTAGGAAACGAAACCATTACACCGTATATACAACAATTAGACATGGAATTAGCCCAAATCGAAAAGGGCGGTTTCGACCATTTCATGTTGAAAGAAATTTTTGACCAACCGGGCAGCTTAACGGATTGTTTGCGCGGCCGTTTGGACATGGAAAATTTGACATTAACGCTTGCGGGAGTCGAAGAACACATGTCTGTTTTCTCTCAAGCAAAACGCATCATCATCGTGGCTTGCGGAACGAGCTGGCACGCAGGTTTAGTAGCGGAATATATGATCGAAACCCTTTGCCGCATTCCGGTGGAAGTGGAATACGCGTCTGAATTCCGTTACAGAAATCCAGTGGTGGGCGAAGGCGATGTTTTAATTGCCATTTCCCAAAGTGGCGAAACAGCCGACACCCTGGTCGCTATCGAAAAAGCGAAGGAAGCGGGTGCCTTTATTTTTGGAGTTGTAAACGCGGTAGGATCATCCATAGCCCGTTTATCTCACTCCGGCGCCTATACTCATGCAGGACCCGAAATCGGAGTCGCAAGTACAAAAGCCTTCACCGCACAATTAACGGTTTTAGCGATGATGGCCATCAAAATCGGCCGAGAGAAAAAGACCGTTACAGAAGCAGAATACAACCGCTATTTAGCCGAACTAGCTCTAATCCCGGAAAAAGTAAAAGCCGTTTTAGAAACCCACGAATCCATCAAAGAAGTAGCCAAGTACTATGCTGACGCACGTGACTTCTTGTTCTTAGGTCGTGGATACAATTTCCCAGTGGCCTTAGAAGGCGCTTTGAAACTAAAAGAGATTTCCTACATCCACGCAGAAGGTTATCCAGCGGCAGAAATGAAGCACGGTCCTATCGCCTTAGTAGACGAAAACTTACCGGTTTTATTTATAGCGACTAAGGATGCCTACTACGAAAAAATCGTTTCAAACATTCAAGAGATCAAAGCCCGCAAAGGCATGGTGATCGCGGTTATCTCCGAAGGCGATACGCAGATCCGCGACATGGCTGATCATGTCATGGTGGTTCCAGCCGTCGATGAATTATTAGCGCCGCTTGTTTCGGTGATTCCGACGCAAATTCTTTCTTACTACATCGGTGTATTAAGAGGATTAGATGTGGATAAGCCGAGAAACCTGGCTAAAAGTGTTACCGTGGAATAATCCCAAACTTCTCCATCTGCCGGTGCATCACCTTGAACCAGATGGGCGGAAAAAGAGCCAATAAAATCATACCTGGATACCCGGTAGGCATTTGGGGTGCCTCTTCCATATGACGCAAAATTTGGTATTTTCTAGAGGCTAAATAATGATGGTCGCTGTGACGGCTAAGCTCAAAAAGAGTTAATCGCCCCATCAAATGATTACTATTCCAGCTGTGCGCCGGCTTCACACGTTCGTAGGTTGTTTTAGCAAAGTCCCGCTGCAATCCATAATGCTCAATGTAATTCACGGTTTCTAACAAGGCAGCGCCTATGAAGGCCGCGACTAAAAAGCACACCGTAACAAATCCTCCGAAGAAGTAATAAATCAGACCTACCAGCGCAAATTGAATCAGTTGGAAGAAAGCCATTTCGTTGAAAATAGTCGATTTTGATTCCGCGGAAGCAATTTGCCAGGCCTTCTTCTGAG